>JBCCIM010000197.1 GCA_039111535.1 Bacteroidota bacterium
CAAATTGGGCCGGCGACGTGGACGAACAGTTACACACTGTCCGAGGTTGAGTACCAAAACGACCTGGTTAACGAAGGTTTGCGCTATCCTGCTGAGTGGGATAGGACCCACCAGTTCACGTCCAACCTCCAGATCAATATAACATCATCCATTTCTGCTAACCTTACGTGGTATTACGCAACGGGTAACCCAAACGTACTTGCCTACACCGAGTCTGAACAAGAAGTGACCAACCAGGAGCCAGAACTCAACCGGCTGCCTGACTACCATCGACTGGATTTCAGCCTGCAATCTTCGTTCAAACTGAAAAATGGTCCAAACCTGGAAACGCGGTTTTCTATCTACAATCTTTACGATCAGGAAAATGTGTGGTACAGAGATCCTATTCAGGTGTTCAGATCTGACCGCCCTGGCAGTGGATTACGGTTCTACAACGTCAATGTGTTTGATCTGGCATTTCAGCCGGCTTTCGACATCGCGTTTTCATTCTAGGCACTATTCCCTTTCAGACCTGGACTCGGGAGCGATGCGATAAAATTTACCGGAGAAGCTGTTTTCCCACTCTTCTTTTAACTTCCGGTGGAAATAATTTTTTATCCACTCCTGCGTCAACAGATATCCGCAATTAGGGCATTCAAAATAGGCGGTATCAGGTGCGTCAAAATGCATGTCACAGTTAGGGCATTCGAGCGACCGCAGCAACTCTTCCTTATTTTCTTCCCAATAGCGATCCAGCGATGCCTTCGCAGCAGTGCGGTTACGCCGCTCCATACCGCGTCCCAGCAGCTCTATTACATAGTAGGCAACACTCATGAAAACGAGTGCACCTACGGTAATACCTACAAATAGCCAGACGTTCATAGTTTCTGATTTGCGTAAGGGGCCTGTTACAGCGTTTCAGAAGAATCACTGTCAGTCTAGGAAATTAACAAATATGAACCTGTTAAACTTGTTTAAAAACGAATGAAGTACGTGCAGCCGGTTCATTGAACATAGACGAGCGCTGCATTTCACGCGTTGAAAAGTGTACAGCAATCAGCGTACCTGGTAAATACGCATGTGCCGGCTCGAATTTATACACCTTGCCACCAGTCCCCATCATGCAGCGCAAACGCCCAAATGCAGAGGAGATCTCCACCTTACCAATTTGCTGATCAACAAAAGCGTGCAATAGTTTTTCCAATCCACCTTCACCACGTGGTCCACATTGGCCGGGCTGACCGCCATTTTCGACTGCTTTTACCAACGCAACCTCATCACTACACGGGGTGCGCCAGATACGTCGAACACGCGACGGGATGCCTGGGCCGGCATCTGCTACAACGAAAGAGATGTTGTTAACCTCTTCGTCCCAGGAAAACAGCACGGTCATATGATCAACGCCGGCGTGCTGGCTAACGTTGGACAGCAACCCGCCCAAACACTGTGTTTGTGGCTCAACCAGCAGGCTGCTGGTATAGAGTTTTCGCGCCATCCAGTTGTTAAAGACACGGACAAACCAGTCTTGATATCCGGCTACTGGCACGCGATGAAATTGCCAATATCTGCCATTTACTGCTGTTGATTTAAAAACATCAGACGTTGTCTGCTCATCCATCAACCACTCGAGTTGAACCTGGAGCGTGTTTGGGAGCTGTGTACCGATTTCAAATCGGACAAGAGCATGCTGTTGCTGCAAATGTGTGATGAGCACATAAAGCATAGCCAGGCCTGTACCGTCAATGTGCCGGCACGCTGTAAAATCAACCGTAAAGGCAGTTGATCGCGGGATACCGTCTTCATCAAATACCTGCCCCAACACGGCATACATGGTTGTGGCGTGCAAGGCATGGGGAGCATAAACGTGCATGGGTCTACCTCTTTTATTCAGACGTATGGCACCAAAAACAACGCAAAACACAGGCAACGCACTGGTGCTATTGTAGAGATAGACGCAACAGGCTGAAAAATAGAACCTGCAAAAAAAGACTCACCTGTAAAAACAGATGAGTCGAAGACCTGATTTCAAAAGGGAGAGGTGACGGACGGATTCGAACCGTCGTACAAGGTTTTGCAGACCTTTGCCTAGCCACTCGGCCACGTCACCTTTATTGCGGGAGATGCGCTTGTAACGACCAAGTACGCCCGGTAGGACTCGAACCTACGACCTGCGGATTAGAAGTCCGCTGCTCTAATCCAGCTGAGCTACGGGCGCGTAGATTGAATAAAGGATGTCGGGGCGGCGGGATTCGAACCCACGACCTTCTGGTCCCAAACCAGACGCGCTACCGGGCTGCGCCACGCCCCGATGAATAGTCGAAACTATTCTAGAGTGCTGACTTGGCTGCGTTCAGTTCGTTCTGAACGTCGTCAAGTTCAACAATTTTCTGTACAAACCGATACTGACCGTTTGGCTTCTTCTCGGCAACAATCATCTTGGCAACTCTTTTCCGCTGTGTATTTCTACCACGGTCAGTACGCTGGTTCTTACTTACTTTTTTTGCCATGACGAATCACCTCTCGAATTAAGTGACGGTTTATTTAATCTCTTTATGCAAGGTATGCTTGCGCAATACAGGATTGTATTTCTTAAGCTCCATACGCCCAGGGGTATTCCTGCGGTTCTTCTTGGTAGAATAGCGCGATGTCCCGGGAGCTTCTGTACACTCCAGAATGACCTGAATCCTGACGTCTTTTGACTTAGCCATTGTGGTATCTCTTGTTATCGGACAGAACGCACCTGCTTTTAGCCAGCGTTCTTATCTATCTTGTCGTACCGAATAATTTTGCGTCTGAGTTTTTTATAAACTAAACACGCACACCTTTAGCTCGGGCGTCTCGAAGCACTGCTGTAATTCCTTTTTTGTTGATCGTCTTGATCGTCTTTGCAGAAACCCGCAATGTGATCCAGCGATCTTCTTCAGGAATGTAGAAACGCTTCTTCTGTAGGTTTACATTAAACCGACGCTTCACCTTGTTGTGTGCATGCGACACATGGTTGCCGGACATAGGTCCTTTGCCTGTAATCTGGTCTTTCCGTGCCATCGCTAGCAGTCACTCTAATGGATTTTTTAGACAGAGTGGGTTTAAACAGGAATAAGCTAGAATGTTTCTGCCCCAATTAATATTTAGAACAGATTTTGGAAGTTATCCAAGATTTAATAATTCGGTCAGGGATCAATCGGCCATCTGGACGGCCGCAGCCGGCTCTATTGACGCTGCGCGCATGGCCGGGTAAATGGCGGCAAGCATACAAAGCGACATGGCAACAAACACGATCAGGCTCACATCAAACAATTCGATTGAAACGGGATAGGCATCCAGAATAAATGATTCGGCGCTTGCAAGCCGGAAAAGCGAGAAATGCTGCTGCGCCAAACTCAACCCCAGTCCAATAACCAATCCAACGCCGGTCCCTATTACCCCGATCAACAACCCTTCGTATAAAAAAACCCGCCTGATATCCCGTCGCGACACCCCCATGGCTTTCAATACACCGATGTCATGCCGCTTTTCGATTACAACCATGGTTAGCGAACCGATGATGTTGAACGCGGCAACCACAACTATGAGGGCGAGGATTAGCGAAGCACCCCACTTTTCAAGCTCCATTACATCATAAAACGATTTCTGCAGGTCGTACCACGTACGTACCTCGAATCGCTCAGTATCGATGTAGCCGGCAAGTTCGGCTTTTATCCTCGCTGCGTCTTCCAGGTCTGCAAGCCGTAATTCAACCCCCGATACTTTCCCTGGCATTTTGAAAAGCCGCTGGGCCTCTGCCTGGCTCACAAATACGTGGGTTTCATCGTAGGTCGGCTCCATCTCAAATACACCACGTACCTCATAGACACTAAGCGGTGTAGCAAAGATATTGCGCATCATACGCTCAATGCCGGGTGCTGATAACAACTGAACCCGGCCTTCTTTTTGTCCGGATCCCCTGGGAATATCTCCTTCATCGAGAACAGGGAAGAGGTCCAGGTCCTGGCCAAGGCTCATGCCAATCACCATGCCCGGCAACCCATCTTCCCGGGTTACACTAAATGAACCCAGGGTGGTTTTATCCACCACATTGCTTACGCTGGCAATTCGTTTTTCATCTACACCCCGAACAATTACTACCCGATTCATATCAGACATGCCATCATGCAACAACAGCGCCTTGCCCTGAACATAGGAGGCGATGTTGTCGATTTCCGGATGGGCGAGCACCTGGTCCATCAATGAATCTGCATTTGAGAAGCTGCGTTCTTCAGCGCTCACAATACGAATGTGGGGATCAAGACCAACCATGAGCCCACGGACAACATCGGAGAATCCATTCATTACGGACAGTACAACAATCAACGCTGCAACGCCCAGCGCCACGCCCACAATCGAAATACCTGTGATAATCGAAATGAGCGTGACCTGCTTGCGGCTTGCCAGGTACCGTTTGGCTATGTAGAAGCGATAATCCAACGGGCGTTAGTCGAGCATTGCGGTTGTGTTAGCCATCATGCCTTCGGGTGCCTCGTTGTATATGGCAACGCCATCGGTTAACAGGGCAAACGGAGCGCCTACCGATTGTTTACGCTCTGAGAAAGACAGCGTGCCGGCCGGGGTATCAAATGTTTTATAATCCGTCCAGTCAAAGGCACGCGCTGGCGCATCCGGATTCCCCTGCAGCACAAACGCCCAGCGATCTAGCCGGCCGGTTGCTTTGTCTACATACATCCAGTACTGGTCACCCGGCGTAAGCCCTACGCCTTCAAAAGAAAGATGGAGTACATCTGTCGCTGCATTTGAAGAATCAGCAGCAAGGGAACGGTTAACACCAGGATCCATCATTTTCATCGGGGCAATAAGCCAGTAAGAGTCGTTGATAAAGCTGCTGTATGCAGTTTCCAACCGGGCGCCTTGCTCCTCCTCTGCCAGCGTTTCCCCATTGAGGTAAACGGTACCCTCGCGGGTGTTAACATTGAAGAGAACAACAAACGAGGAGTCCTGACCATCGGTATATTCCAGCCGATAATCGCCCGTATGTTTATTCCAAAGGTGCTTGTTTCTCACCGTACGTTCGCCACCACGATCAAATCCGAAGTTATACCGCAGCACAGGAAGCGCGGCAAAAGCGGCGACTCCGCCCATTGCGTCATACGCCTTGTGGGCGACAGAATCGGCATAGGTCTGCGCTGCTGGCATCATGGGCTCAGCGTCTGCAGAAGAGTCAGAAGGGGTTTGGGTACATCCGATCGCGACAACGGCAGCCATCAGAAAAAGGAAAGCGGGGAGAACTCGTGTATGTGTTTGCATGAACCTGCGGGTTTGATAAAATCCAGCGGAAGTCGCCAATATACTAACTGTTCAAGTTGCGAATGTAACGGTAGCAGAACAAACAAGGGCGCGTCCAGTTCTCAAATATGTAACCCATTCCGCCTGAAAGCAGTACGCATACCCTGTCTAATCTTTTCAATTTTATGAAGCTGCAGTTGGTTTGTTTATTAAATGCGCGGAAGATTTGCAGAAGCTTGCCCCTAATTTTAGCGGCCAGTCTGCTCTCATTTTTGTGGGTTTCCCCGGTTGTTGGTCAAACACGGGCAGATTCCCTGCGAAGCCCTTATGGCTCGGGGATTGGGTTTGAAGTTGTAGTCACCAACAGTGGCTTTGGCCTCGGCGGCTACTACGCGCTGGCGATAGATGATCGCAATTCTTTTTTTGCAGAACTCAGTATTGGATCAGAAAAGAGTGAGCGCGAAGTAAAGTTTTTTGGGTTTGGTCAGAGTTTTATCCCAGACAAAGCCAACTACTTTGCCCGCATGCCTATTCATATCGGGGTGCAACGCCGGCTCTGGAACGATCACATTGAAGACAACTTCCGCCCCTACCTTCAACTCACTGGCGGCCCGACGCTCGGCTGGGTATATCCTTATTTCGACGACGACAACGGCAACGGCACCTACGATACCGACGAGAAACGATACGACGGGGTTGGGTCCATCTTTAAAGGCGACTTCCGCTTTGGGTTGGGCGGGACAATCGGTATTGGCGCTAATTTTGGCGAAAACCGCCGGCTCACCCAGGGGGTACGCATTGCCTACAGCTTCAACTACTTTTTCGACACCATCCAGCTACTTGAGTTGGACGACCAGTTTTCGCCGGCCAACTTTTTCGGGACGCCCGCAATCAGCATCACATTTGGCAGGCTGTTCTGATCAACCTAAACGTTGAATCTGAACAGCATCACATCTCCATCTTCCACAACATACTCTTTTCCTTCAGAACGCATCAGTCCGGCATCACGTGCTGCAGCTTCTGAAGCCAGCCGATCAAAATCATCATACTTGATGGTTTCAGCCCGGATAAACCCACGCTCAAAATCGCTATGGATCACGCCGGCAGCCTGGGGGGCTTTGGTCCCTTTGTTGATGGTCCATGCACGCGATTCTTTGGGGCCCGTTGTAAAAAACGTGATCAACCCCAGCAGGGCATATGCTGCGCGCACCAACCGATCCAGACCGGCTTCCGCTACACCCACATCTTTCAGGAATTCAGCCCGCTCTTCTGCATCCAATTCAACTATCTGCGCTTCCAACTCTGCTGATACGAGTACAACCTGTGCGTTGTCTGCTTCAGCGATGCTACGCAGGGCATCAACATATGCATTGCCTGAAGCAAGGTCCTCTTCGCTCACATTGGCTGCATAAAGCAGCGGCTTCCGGGTAAGCAAGAACAGGGAGCGCATCCAGGCTTCTTCTTCCTTTTTGACTTCAAACGAACGGGATGCTTTTCCTGCGTTAAGGTGCGCTTCCACACGTTCATAAAAGGCCAATTCTTCCTTGGCTTTCTTGTCGCCTGTTTTGGTTTGCTTGCGTGTTTTGTCGATGCGCTTTTCGAGCGACTCCATGTCTTTGAGCAACAACTCGGTATCAATCACCTCGATGTCGCGGGCAGGATCAACAGAGCCTTCGACGTGCACAATGTTTTCATCGTCAAAACAACGCACCACATGCACGATGGCGTCTACTTCACGAATATGAGACAGGAACTGATTGCCCAGCCCCTCGCCTTTGGAAGCACCGGCAACGAGGCCGGCGATGTCCACAAACTCAATGGTTGTGGGTAGCACTTTAACCGAAGTAGAAATGGACGCCAACCGATCGAGGCGCACATCAGGTACAGAGACAATTCCAACGTTAGGTTCAATTGTGCAGAACGGGTAGTTGGCAGACTCAGCACCCGCTTCACTCAATGCATTAAAGAGCGTAGATTTGCCGACATTGGGCAATCCTACAATCCCGCAACGCAAAGCCATAGTGGTATACAGATTAGGTGGAAAGAAAAACCTAGCAGCCTATCTCATTTGATAGATAAAGTTCCAGCGATGCCCAAAGGCTCAACCAATGTAACTGACCGTCACAAATTCGCGCTCTGGCAAAATCACGGCGCAAAGGCGCCCCATGCCGGGATACATGTAATACACGCAGCCGGTATCAATGCTGATGAGCTGGGGTTGGTTGATGGGCTCGGGGTGGGGGGTATGGCCACAGATGACAGGTTTTTCCCAGGCCAGGAATCGGGCAGAATAATGGCCACGATCCCACAAAAACGTTTTTTCAGATGGTTCGGCAAGGTTCTGTGCAATGGTTAACTCTGGCTGTAAGCCGGCATGCACAAAAAAGTAGGATGGTGAGTCGAGGTACAACTCTGTATTCCGAATAAAGGCGACATGTTCAGGAGGAATCACGATCTGATCGTTCTCATCCCTGTAACTCTTGAGCGTCTGCACCCCGCCGTTTAGTCGCCAAACTTCCTCGTCCTGACGCAAGCCATCCAGATAATTCAGAAAGAATACTTCGTGGTTGCCCCGTAGAAATGTACAATTGTGCGTCTTCCGTAATTCCAAAAGCCGGTCAATTACGCCTTTCGAATCCGGGCCACGGTCAATATAATCCCCGACAAAAACCAGGTGGTCGTCCGCAGACGGGCTCAAACGCTCGAGCAACTCGTCGAGCGACTTGGCACAACCATGAATGTCTCCTATTGCAATAATGCTCATCTAAAAAGCTTTCCTATGCTCCTGGGAAAATGCAAGTCCAACGATAGCTTATGCTGAGCATCAGGATTCTATCCTGCTTTGAATGGTTTCAATGCCTACGAGGCCGCGCCCCGATTTTTTCAGACGTCCTTCTTTCTGCAAGTCAATCAGAACTGCATCCAGTATACCATTAATAAATTTGCCACTCCTTGAGGTGCTGTACTTTTTAGCCACTTCGATGGCTTCATTGATGGATACTTTTGGGGGGATATCTTCAAAAGAGAGAAATTCGCAAATCGCCATAACCAGTAAAAGACGATCTATCAGGGCAATCCGCGTTATCTCCCAATTCTGGGTATGATTACCAATGATTTCGTCAGCTACGTCGTTAAAATCCAGAGATTTCAAGAACAGGCTCTTCGCAAACTCAAAGTTAGCGTCGTTGTCTGCCAGGTCGGGTTTTAGAATAGTATTGATAAAATGTTGTGGTTCTCCGCCTGCCAGCTTATGCGCATAAAGCGCCTGCATAACACGCTCTCTCACAATTCTACGACTGCTCATACCGCGTGACATCATCATCAAAGAAAAGTTTGCGAGGTAGCCTAAGCACTTGCAAGTGCAAGAGATAGACCTGACCGGGAGGTGGAGGACGTAACATAAATTCCGCTTTACTATTCGTCAAGCAGAAATAGGTTCTCAGAAAAAAATCAGATTCATTGCTTGTTCGAATAGCTTCTGCGTTTTTCTGATCCCTTGAAGGTATGCCCTTGCCCCCCTGCGTGTCAAGTAAGTCAACCCGTTGCTACCAAAAGTTTTGGCTCCTCCAGCCATATACCGAAAGTGCAAAGGGGTGTCGCTCTTTTTCTTTACGCACGCGCTTTTGTATTGCCCCAACCAGTCATGCCTGCAGCCACACCTTTACTCTGGCCGGCTCTGTGTTTGATCGCAGGGATCTGGGCAGGCTTCCGTGTTAACCCGGCGGCCCTGCCTTATTGCATCACCGCAGTGCTTTTGCTCTTTCTCCTGCTGGTGATAAATGGCTGGCGCCGCAGTAAGCCGTTTTCACTGGCCCTGCTGCAACAAACGGTACTACTCTGGCTACTGGTAGGCGGTATTGGTGTCTTGCGGGCTGTGCATACAACGCATAAAAATGTGCAGTCTGCTGCGCTGCTCTCGCAAGCGTCTGACCAGGAAGTTTTTATCCTGGGCCATGTGCAGACCATACAGCGTACGGGGAGATTTACCATCATCGCGCGCCGGCTCTATGTCCCATCAAAACCCACGGCGATCCATAGCAAGCTCCAGGTAGTGATCGAAGCGCCCAATGTGACGGTCTCGGCTGGTCAGCACCTGATACTCCGAGGTTTTGTGCAACAACCAGCTGGCGCGCGAAATCCCGGTGCATTTGATTACCGCGCATACCTCGTGCAGCAAAATATTACCCACGTCTTTCATGCCAACAAGTACGCGCCCCTGCCTATATCCACAACGCGTAAATGGACAACCTTAGTCGGACGACTGCAACAACACCTGACCGCCTACTTGCATCGATACATCGAGGACGAGGCTGTACGCGCCGTCTTGTTTGCATTGCTTCTGGGCGATTCATCAGCGCTCCCAGCTGAAACACGGGATGAATTCCAGCAAACGGGTCTTATGCACTTGCTTGCCGTATCCGGGCTCCATGTTATGCTGGTTGGCATGGTTGTCTATGAATGCTTGCAGCCAATTTGTCTTCGCATGGGATGCTCATGGCGCGCGATGATGATGATTCGCATGTGTGTTGTTACAGCAGTGCTGATGGTTTACTTATTGATTACAGGAGCAAAGCCTCCCGTTGTACGGGCCGTGTTTATGACTACGTTGATGATGGCAGGACAGCAGATTCAGCGGCCAACATCGTCGATAAATCTGCTCAGTTTTGCAGCCATCATTTTGCTTTTGATCAAGCCATCACATCTGTTCAGCGCCGGCTTTCAGCTCTCGTTTGCAGCGGTGCTAGGTATTCTCCTGTTTACCCCGCACTTCAAACGACTACTTCCCCCAAGATACACCAGGTCATTTGTGTCCAGGTATGCAGCAGAAAGTATACTGGTATCTGTCAGCGCAAGCCTGGCGACATTGCCCGTCTTGCTATATCACTTTTCCTACGTCCCAATCTCAGGCATTGTGCTCAATTTGGCCGCGCTGCCGCTCACAGCAGCAACGCTCAGCGCCGGCATTTGCATGCTCCTTGCAGCTGCAATTTACCCGCCGCTGGCTGTACTCCTGAGTTACACCGTCACATGGAGTACGCAATGTTTGCTAACGGTTGTCAACAAAGGTGCACAAGTTGCCTTTTCCATCGCACCAGGTACACCTGATGTCCCACTGCTTGTATTCCTCGTGGTATGCCTGTTACTGCTTCCACGTTTGCTTTCTCACATTTATCGCTGGCGCGCTGTTGCAGTGCTGGGTATTGCGGTTAATCTGCTCCTATGGACTGGTCTTATCGCTGGAAAAAATCAGCCACGCCTCACGGTAACATTTTTTGATGTTGGTCATGGGGATGCCAGCCTGATTTCATTTCCCAACAATAAACACATGCTTGTGGATACCGGTGGCTTTATCAAGGAGACACCGATAGTCGAGCGCGTACTTTTACCGTACCTGCGCGTTGCCGGCATCAACACACTCGATGCCGTATTGCTATCTCACCCGCACCAGGACCACGCCGGCGGTCTGCCGGCACTGCTAAGCGCAATTCCTGTGAACCGCGTGCTCACAGCACCTGATACGTCTTTCATTCGCTACCTGTCAGCGTTACAACCCGGAATGCATCAGACCATCCTTGCCGGCGACACCCTCCTCCTCGATCATACCGCCCGCATCAGTATCCTTGCGCCTGACGCTAAGCTAAACACCCATGTAAATCCTAACGTACGCAGTCTATTCTTTCAATTGCAGTATGGTAATACCGGTGTGCTTTTTACCGGCGATGCAACTGCAGTAACCGAGCAGTTTGTTATACAGCACTTTCCTGCATTCCTACATGGGCATATAGTGAAAGTCCCACACCATGGTTCAGAAACGAGCAGTACCCGGGCATTATTGGAAACCCTGAAAAAGAAAGAAGAACCTCCCAGCATCGCGGTGATCAGTACTGCCGCACAACACCGCTATGGTTTACCCGATGAGGTTGTGGTCAGGCGCTGGATGGATGTAGGTGCACAGATCCACAACACAGCTACAGACGGTGCTTTGGTGATCACAAGTGATGGTACACAGATGACGGTTCTGTCCTATTAGCTTTTCAGGACCTAGCGCTCAAGGAACAGTACAAACCGTCCATCTTCGACAAGGGATGCGGTTGTTGAACCAAAGGCCATCCGCTTCATGCGTGACACGGAGTGGGCGCCGGCGATAATAAGTTCTGCTGCTTGTTGTTCAGCGTAGTTCAGAATGTGTTCGATCGGTTTGTTGCCATACAAACATACCCGCTCTGTTTTAAACCCGTGCCGTTGTAGAAACTCGCCGGCGTGGATTGTCAACATTTCTGAAGCAGCATGATCGTTTTTGCTGCTAATGCTAACAATATGGACGGTTATATCGCGGCCAAATGGGGCCATTTGTGCAAAGCGCTGCATGGCGCGTACTGCCGGCCCGCTCCCGTCATATCCCAAAACAGCCGTTTTGATTTTCTTTCTGGTGTCGGGCACAATGATCACGGGGGCAACACACTTCTGCACAACATGCCCAAGCGTTGTTGTGGTCTGATCCGGGTGACCATAGAAGAAATGAGGGTTATTCCCAATAAGCAAAATGTCGTGATATTTTAGATCTTCGACAATTTCATCAGATGGTATCCCCTCTTTAACATCAACTTGGTACGGTATATGCTCTGCTTCAGAAGCATCAGAGAATTCTTTGACGAGCTCCTGTGCACGGATCCTCGTTTTCACTGTTAGTTTTTCCCGCAGCTTTTCAGCGTAGTACATGCTTCCGATGCCACCGCCTGACGATGTGTTTTCAATACGGTTCACATCAACAACAGCAAGGCCAGTAACCTCAGCCCTGTTACGGTGTGCAGCGTCAAACGCGTAGTCCACAGCTACCGGAGTATCAGCATCCTGATCTAATGCTACGAGAATTCTCTTGATCATAGGGGTATGAATGGCGGTGGTAGGATCTCGTCAGTCAGAATCCGGATAGACTTACTTACCCAAGTAATCCACATTCCTTTTTTTATTATATCTATTATATAGAATTTATATAAATAGTAGTAGTAGTAATAGGC
>JBCCIM010000198.1 GCA_039111535.1 Bacteroidota bacterium
ACAGCTTTCTCAGCAAAACTGGCCTTAAAAATAATGAATAATATTCTTTAATACGTCAAGAGTATTTTTCTTTAAAAGATTGCTATTCCGCTATCAAGGGGTCACATTGTTTGCACCAGTTCACGAAATCCAAAGGAGAGGAAAATGTCCGATACTATTGAAGTGTTCATGCCGGCAAGGGTCTTTACCGACAAAATTTGTGCCTTGCAGTCCGCGGAAAAGGCCATAAAGAAGGCGTCGAGGGACTTTAATGTTGCCGAAGCCATACGGAATGCGGGGTTCGCTGATTCGGTCTTTACCGAATTGAATGCGGCAATTAGAGGTGACCTGGGTTACCCCGAAAGCGACCCGCTCGAACTAAATGTATCTCGTGATGACTATCACGCGTGGTTAAGGGACATGGTGCAATTGCGTAAAGCATGGCGTGACGCATCGAAAGCAGCGGAGGTGCGATTGTGCGCCGAGTTTTCCTTCGACCTGGCAAAGAAGGGCCAGGAAATCTTCGATTGGGTGCCAGCTGATCTTATGCCGGGCGATGATGCCAACGAAGGAGATAAGCCCTAAATAAGAGGATGAGTAAATGGAGTGGTTGTATGTCGGCGATTTGTGGGGGGAATTTTGGGGCGCAGTTACCGCGCTGCTGATTGCTCTCGCTATGTGGCGCAGGGACGCGCATGCAAAACTCACGTTCACCATTTTGCTGGGGTTATGGTTCGTCTATAACTTTCTGCAGAAGACCGTTTTTTTTGCGATTTTGCCAATTCAAATTCTTGATGTGTTGGTAACCCTTGGTCTGTACACGCTGCACTTACGGCGCGGAGCGCTTATTTATGGTGTGGTGGTGTGCGTGATGCTTGTCCGCATATGCTGGCAAGCTGTTGCAGCGATCGCCGCTTTCCATCCGCTGACACTTGAGGCTAGCCTCGGGATAGATGCGCATGCATTAACCCTGGTTGTAGGTGCTCTCGGTGGGTTAATGGAGCCGTTCAGCAGGGCAGAGTATACCTTGGGCAACAATGTCTTATACGGCATGTGTTTGCTTGCTGGTTACTATTGCTTGCAATGGAGAAGATCAGAGATTTAGGGTTGATAGGTTGCTCTGAGTGCACGGAGTGAGCGAAGTATGGAAGGCGAATCAGACATTCAAAAACTGGATAGATTGCTAAAAAATCTACCCCTGCTGGGGCTGTTGCGCAGGCTCAATCCCGGGTTTGACCGCGGCCGGGTTGTGAGCATGTTAGCGTCGCGTCCGGAGGGGGCGGGGGTGATCGATGACGCAGGTGGTATGGAGGACGAAACACCCAAGTAGCCTGTACTATCGAGAAATCCAATCCAAAAATACGCTCGCAAACATCGCGACGTACGCCAAAAGATCGCCCCCGATGTAGTAAATCACTACACACGCACAAAAAAAGGTGAAGATTCGCTGCCGGGTGTGGGAGCGTCGTTCTAATTTTTCCGATCTGGCTTCTATTGTATCGGTGGTGGAGGCTGGGGAAGCTGCGTCGACAACTGGTGCGTATGCGCGTGGCTCATCGGCGGGTGTTTCGTACTTAGGTTTGGTTCGCTCCGTCATCGTCGCCTTTTCCTTGTTTCAGGCTGCTGGCAAGTTCTATCACCAGGTCGCTGACTTCACTCGGATCAAGAATCGCAAGCACTAAATTGCGTAAGTCTTCCTTGGGCAATGCTTCCATATCGGCCATAAAATCACCCTCGTAGATCTCGGTTACGCTAACCTCAAGTAGGTTCGCGAAACGAATAGCCATCTCCAGGGTGAGCGGTGCCTTACCGGTCATATAGCGGCTGATACTGGTTTGGTGAGCAAAGCCTAGTTCCTCCGCAAGCCGATCCTGGCCCATGCGCAGTTCTTTCTTTTTCCTCTCCCAAACCGCCGCCAATTTTGTTCTCGGCGTCCTGTTACGAGTCTTTTTTTCGTGTTGGTGCATTGCGTGCGCAAGCATATGTGAACCCGCTCGTTAGAAGAAATCTTCAGATTGAATATGTTTGTTTATATTACTCATACTTTTAGAAATGTCTTGACGATTTAATGAATAATATTCTTTAATTCGCGTCATGCAGAACGCAGCACTCGATTTAATCGAATTATTTATCAAAACGAAAACAGAGATGGTTCACATCTCTGAATACTCCCGACTGGGCAGCCAAAAGAAGATTGCCGACCAGTTGGATATGCACCAAACGTCTGTGGACAAGATGAAGCACAGAAACATTTTTCTACTGAAAGGACCTGACGGCATGCATGCCGTCGAGGTTAAAGCCGTGGGTAACAGACTAGATGAGGCTCACAGAAATAAAAAAGCCCCAATCAGCGGAAACTGATTAGGGCTTCTTAGACGCTTAAACCCCCGTCAACCGAGAAAGTAAACGCCAACCTAGGCCATTGATTTTACTCGGATCTAACGGGGATTTAAAGCGCTAAGTTGCTGGTTGTTGGTTAGAAATCGGGTGAGATTTCGAGACGGCAGGACCAGGCGTAAAAATCCCGCGACTGTAGGGCGTGCCAAAGCGGGGACGGTAATGCGTACAAGGGACTACCAGGCACCACAGGCGAACCCTTGGCCCGCTTGATGACGACTCGTCTGAAAGTGCAGAACTGCGTGGAACCTCGGTTACGGGGCTTCCCCATGCTGCCCGCAAGAATCGGACTGAACTGAAGTGCAGTTAGGGATAAGAGAGGTAAATCATATGGGTAAGAGCAGCTTAGAGGCTTACTACGAATCAACTGGTATCGCCGGGGAGTACATGCCACCCCCCGAAATTTTTAATAGAAATTGTGAAAAGTGTAAGTCGCCGTTCAACGGTAAATCTTGGCAAAAACTCTGTCGAGATTGTTGGAAAGAGCAGCGATCGACAACCACGCCAGCAAACGAAAGCAAACATTACGCATTAGTTGCTGAACGTGAAAACCAAAAAAGTTTTGAGCCTGCACAAGTGAAAGATCCAGAACGGGTGCAGTCGATGTTAACGGAGTGCTTAGCCGGACTCGATGAGCAATGCCAAAAAGATATGGGAGTCAATCAGTGAAAGCTATCACCCATCGGATGAATGGTATTGGCTCGGCAGTTGGCGCAGGGAAGAACAAATCTTCGACCCCATTAGGGAAGCGGTTAAGGCCAAGCTCATTGAAGACCAACGACTTATTCGACTTGAGCGAGAGCGACAAGCAGATGGTGATGGATCTAGCAGTGAGGGTTGAATGCCATTTAGGTGGCGATCCTATCCGCGTGAAAGATAACCGCCATGTGTTCAGTTATGTCCTGCTTGAAGCCGGATTTACTGACTCGCAAATCTATAGCTTTCTCAAGTATTCCGACCGCACAGGGCCGCGCTATGCGGCAAGAGCTCTGGATAAAAAACCAGAACTCAAACAAAAAGCACAACAGATTTTGAATGCGAGCCTGGGCTGTTCTCTCTCCCCTGACTCCCCCCCGGGCTCGGATAGGGGGGCGCCGGTGATTACCCAACGGCATCGCGCGCCGGCGTCCCCCGACCTTAACGAAAATGTTTCACGTGAAAACATGGTGTCGAATACTGGAGCGGGCGTTATAGACGCACCGCATAGCGCTGCACCAACAGCAAAGAGTAGGGGTACAGGGCGGCAGGATGGGGGTGCAGACAGACTGCCAACTTGCCCTGACCCAACAGACACAATCCTCAACCATTGGGCAGACGGCAAGCAGATAGATTTCATATCTAAATCCTGCGGTGTGTCTGAAGAATTTGTTGCGGGGGTGGTGGGTGTTTGAGATTCAAACCAACGTAACGCTGAAAACAATCAACTGCGGATGCTGCGGGCGGGCGGAACATGCAGAGCGGCGCGTCGCCGCGCAGAAAGGCGCCAATACCAAACTGAAACGAAGGATGGCGGCGCAATGAATAAACAACGTTTCAACGCCTTCCAAGACTACATCCATGACCGCTGGATAGATGTTAGGGAGGTGGGCGGAGCCCCTGCAACTATTCTTGCACTAACAGCAATTATTGTTGGGGGTTTGATCCTGTTTGGTCACTCCGCTGCCGCAATGGGCGCGGCAGTCGGAGGCTTGTTTGGTTCTATTGGCTACTGGATGTTCAACACAAGTACGCGCCGATTCTGGCAGGTCATGGCGGTGTGTTATTCGGTTTTGATAGTGGCTTTTGCGATTGGCTGGTTTGTCCGGTGACTGACTGGAACACCCCTCGCAGCGCACCGCCACCGCTCGAAAGCAAAGAGCAGGAAAGCTTTTTCAATAAAGCGCGCTTGTATCTCCCGGGCTTATACCCGCACCTGTACGCCATCCCCAATGGCCAGCTGCGCAACAAGCGTGTTGCTGCACAACTGAAGCGAGAAGGGGTTAAGGCTGGGGTTGAAGACATAGCCGCCGATATCGCGCGCGGCCCGTTCCATGGGTTGCGGATTGAAATGAAGAGGCAGAACGCTACGCCCGCCAAATGGCGAAAAGAACAGCGGGAATGGCACGAGCGACACATGGAACAGGGCTTTTTAAGTGTCCTGGCCAAAGGGCAGACAGAGGCGTTTATCCAGGCGCAACGGTTTTGGGAACTCGGGCCCTTTGATCCAAATAAATCGGTGGAATGGTCCTTTTTCCGGTTGGATATGGGGGCGTTTGATGGGTGAGCGTCCGCTAGAAATTATCAGCTTGGGTGCCGGGGTGCAGTCGACCACCATGGCGTTGATGGCTGCGCATGGCGAGCTAACGCCCATGCCAGATTGCGCGATCTTCGCAGACACCGGTGCAGAGCCTGATTATGTGTACCAAACCGTTGCCGACTTAGAAGAACTGTTGCCGTTTCCTGTTTATCGCGTGATGAAAGGCGAGGGTTTGAAGTCTGCCATTCTCGCCTCGACTGAAGCGAAAGGGGATGGGAGCTACAAGGGCAGGTTTGCTGGCGCTCCGTTTTATACCACCAGCCAAACAGACCTTGGCATGGGTATGTTACGCCGACAGTGTACGCGCGAATTCAAAATTGAACCTATCACCAAAAAGGTTAGGGAACTGGCTGGCTTGAAACCCCGCCAGCGAGCAAAACCCGGGCAGATTGTGGCGCGCCAATGGATCGGCATTAGTTGGGATGAACGCCAACGCATGAAGGAACCGCGGGAGCGCTGGTTACAGCATCGATGGCCGTTGATTGAAAAGCACATGACACGCGGCCATTGCCTGGAATGGATGCAAGCCCACAACTTACCGCTGCCGCAAAAGTCAGCTTGCACATTCTGCCCTTATCGCACAAACGCGGAGTGGCGGGAAATGAAAGCAGACCACCCCGAAGCATGGCAGGACGCTGTTGCCGTTGATGCCGCTATTCGTAATGGGGTCCGCGGTACAAAAGAGCAGTTGTATGTGCACCAATCAATGGCGCCGCTTGATCAGACTGATTTAACAGACGCTTCTGCCGGCCAGATATCGTTTTTAGATGAGTGTGAAGGAATGTGCGGGGTATGAATGCAGCCACGCCAACACGCACAGCGCTTGCTGGAACTGCCCGACGATCAAGCGAAAGCGTATTTCGTAAACGAAGTGCCCAAGCACCTGCAGGCGTTGGTCCGGAAGCACTACCAGTTGGTCAAGATGCGGGAGAGGTTTAGGGGATGAGAAAACACCAATCAAAAACAGAAAGTTTTGTAGAAGCAAACGTAAACACGGCCATTGGTTTCGGTATCAGTTTGGCCGCATGGGTACTTGTTGTGGTTCCTGTTTGGGATCTACCTGTTACAACCTTGGACAATCTGGCCATTACGGGGTTTTTCACTGTTATCAGTGTTGCGAGGGGGTACCTGATTCGGCGGTTTTTTGAGCGCTACTTGCATGCGTTGGTTCGGGCTTTAACTCGTTTTGTCGAAAGTAGGTCCAATTAGTGAACTTACCAAGACTCAACTGCCACATAGGCGACTGCCTGGACATCATGCGCACTTGGCCGGATGAATTCGTGCAGTGTGTGGTGACCAGTCCGCCATATTGGGGGCTGCGTGATTATGGTGTGGATGGCCAGTTGGGCGCAGAAGCCACTTATCAGGAATACATAGACCGCATTTGCAGCATCTTCGACGAAGTAAACAGAGTGCTAAAGGCTGACGGTACCCTTTGGCTTAACTTGGGGGACTGTTTTTCGACCGGGAGCGGGTTTCGAGAGGAGGACCAAAAGTACAGTACTCTCGGGCCTAAGCGGGATGGCTTGCCGGGTAATAGTGCGCACAAAACCAAGTTGTCCCGTGAAGCAGTCGATGAACTCAAACCCAAAAACCTTGTAGGCATCCCCTGGCGAGTCGCGCTCGAGCTGCAATCCCGCGGCTGGTACTTGCGCAGCGACATCATTTGGTCGAAACCGAACCCGATGCCGGAAAGCGTCAAAGATCGACCCACCCGTGCGCATGAATACCTTTTTCTGCTGACCAAATCAGAACGCTACCATTACGACCATGAGGCGATAAAAGAGCCTAGCACCTATGGTGCGCCAAACTCGCCTCAGTCAATAAAATCCCCTCAAGGCCAAGGCTTTACCCGCCGAGCAGACAAGCAGCGCGGCCACAGCCGCCGACACCAAGGATTTAACGATCGCTGGGATGCAATGACCAAAGCCGAGCAGCAGGCCAACGGTCGCAATAAGCGCAGCGTTTGGACGGTTTCAACAATTCCATACGCCGGCGCCCACTTCGCCACATTCCCCCCAAAACTCATAGAGCCTTGCATTCTCGCGGGCAGCCGCAGAGGCGACATTGTTTTAGATCCGTTTATGGGTAGCGGTACTACAGCCATGGTGGCCGAGCACTTAGGCCGCAAATGGATTGGCTGCGAACTTAACGAGAAATACTTGGATTTGCAGAAAGATCGACTTAAGCAGCAGGCGTTGGCGTTGTGACCCATGAACTACTACAACGAATTCGACCCCAAAGCCGCCGCATGGTTGCAAGAGTTAATCAAGGCGGGATTGATACCCGCCGGCGATGTGGACACGCGGAGTATTGAAGATGTCAGACCAGATGAGCTTATTCAGTACACCCAGTGCCACTTCTTCGCCGGAATCGGCGGCTGGCCCTACGCCCTCAGACTTGCCGGATGGCCAGCCGACAGGCCCGTGTGGACAGGCAGCTGCCCATGCCAGCCGTTCAGCCAAGCAGGCGCTCGAGCTGGGACTGATGACGAAAGACACCTATGGCCACACTTCAGATGGCTCATTGATCAATGCCGACCTCTCACCATCTTTGGCGAGCAGGTTGCGAGCAAAGACGGACGTGAATGGTTCTCCGGAGTACGTGCTGACCTGGACCTATTGGGATATGCCACAGGGGCCGCCGATCTATGCGCTGCTGGCGAAGGGGCGCCGCACATCCGACAGCGGATTTTTTGGGTGGGGCACGCCAGCAGCGCAGGAACCTGGTGGAACGCCGGAACAGTTCCAGGCGCGAAAGCGAAAAGCGCAGGCGAAGGGCGTACAGATAGGCGACAGCGTGACTGCACTATCGATGCAGGCACAGATGGTGGGCTGGGCTACGCCGAAGGCAAGCGACGGCAGCGGCGGCCGGACGACAAAGACCCAGGGCGGCGGGAACGCTCACCTGGACCTACAGGCGAGAACGAGCGGCTATCCGACTCCGAGAGCGGAGGATGCCGAGAGCGCCGGCCGGCGAGTGAGTGCGGGGCTATCGGATACGTTGACGGCGGTGAGCAGGGACATCGCCGGGTACCCAACCCCGACCTGCCCAGTGAACACCGACGGCCATCAAGCGGGGAACAATCGATACATCACGAAAATGTCGAAAGAGGCAATCCCTGGGCCAACGCCGAGTGGGTTGGAAGCATCGACGGAAAAACCCGGCGCATTGAACCCGGGCTTGAGCCGCTGGTTGCAAGGCTATCCCCTTACATGGTGCCAGACGGCGATCCGAGCCTTTCGTGGTCTAAGAACACAGGCGAAGGGCGAATAATGCGACTACGCGGTTACGGCAATGCAATCGTTCCCCAAGTCGCGGCGCGGTTCATAGAGGCGTTTATGCATGACTGACGTACACGACGACCACTGGCGTCTATGGGCCAGCGCAAGCCGGGAAGGGCACCGCATAGGCTATTACAGCCAGAACATACTGCATGCGCCTACCGCGGACTGGAACGACGAAAACGAGCCTGCACCCAAGCCTTACAGCCGTGAGGATTTCGACATTGCAGACCAGATAGCGAACCTGGTCCTTACTCTGTCAGATGCGCTTAAGCGTGCGGTGGTGGTGTATTGGGGGGCGTATCCAGATGCACCCTATTGCCGAGAAGAACGCTTTAAAGAATTTGGTATCGATCGCAGCAACTGCAGAAAGCAGGCAAGGCAGGCGATGGATATTGTTAATCGGAGGGTTTAATGAGTAACGAACCGGAACACACATTGGAGACACTGGAAGACCTGCACCGCCGCGGATTTCGTGTTCACTATGGAGAGCATCCGACTCGATATTTCCAACTTTATTCTGTTCGATACGCGTTCGAAACAAAACGCTGCGCGCATCTGAACTACGCGATTACTTTGGCTTTGCGTGAGATTGAAAAATCGGAGGGTGTTACAAATGACTAAACTAAGTTGGTGGCGTGCTTTTCGCACGGGTTGGAAACAAGAAACCGAAAACCCTATTTATCTGCTTCTATGGGGGTTTATCACTGGTTTTGCTGTGCATGGCTTGTTGGTGAGTTGGTTTGTATGAACCGCGCCCAACGCTACGCATTTGAAAGTACGCCGGAAGTGCAAGAAGACGGCGGCGTGACCCGCAATTGGCGCCGGCGATCAACCGTTTATGAAAACTACATCGCGCAGCGGAGGCACCCGAATGCGCCGATTTATCAGAGGGTTTAGACTCGGATACTACAAAACCAAGGAGGTTTTTTGTTGATGAGCAAAGTTGACGAGTGGAAAGAACAGATACGCGAGTTGGAACAGAGCCTGGCTGATCTGGAGTATCTAAAACCGCCGGGTACAGGTGCGGACATAACGGCAGGCAAGGCCGAACACCTGCGGAGCCAGATTGAGCGATACAAAGAGATGATTCGGAATTATGACGGCGACGGCTGAATCAGATGGCGAAGGTGTAGCGGCCGTCGAATGAGATATGAAAATCACCCATGCAGATAATATCTCGGCCCATCAAGCCTTTGTAATTTGACGATGCGCCGTTGAATTCAATTGCTTGCAAACCCTCTACGACATGCATGGCAGTGCCAAAAGGAATTCCGACGTCGACCAGGTAGGTGTTTGCCGGTGAAGTACCGCTGGGCGTCGACATTGGAATTTGGCCTTGAGGGGCTAACCCCAATTTGTGTGCAACCTCTGGAGAAATGCACGTTGTGTCCGCACCGGTGTCGATGAGCACATCAAACGGTTCAAACACCAGCGGCGTTTTGTCTTGTGCCTGGACTTGCTGTTGTAGTTGCGCGCGCAACGTTCCGTTGGCCGCAAATACCAACGGAATTAGCGGCCCAATGGATAGGTCAAACGGCTTGGCGATTACCGGCATGCGAAAAATAGCCCAAATCTACGACTGTGCGTGTTACTTCTTGCACGGAATACAACCCATCTGGGTACTTTGCTTGACCATATTTGACTGCATCGGCCATCGTGTCGAAGTAGTCATCAATGGTTTGGTCTCTCATCACCGCAAACTTGCCTTGATACACCGAAGCTATTTCGGGTAGCAGTTCCTGGAAGGCTTGGAAATTTTTTTCCACCTCCGCGGTCTTCGCTTCAATACTGCTCACAGGGGCTCTCCTAGGTTGACTTACTATAATAGTAGGCATACCGGGGGTTACACAAATATGATCTGTTCGACGTTTGACCGCAGCAGTTGACCCATTACCTCTTTTAGGGCAATATTTTCCCATATCTACGAATCCCTAAACCCGCTTTTCAGCGGGTTTTTTTGTGCCTGGAATAAGTCGAAAGGAACCCGAAATGGCCCTATTGGAGAGGTACAGCGCTGTTTTTTCCATGGCTGTTGTTGTTGGTGGTGGGCTTATCGCATGGGCTACGGTTGTTTCTGATGTGCAGGCCCATGACCAGGACATATTGCAGCACCAGCAAAAAATTCAGGTATTGCGAGAGCAGCATTCTGTTTTGTCTGAGTCGGTCGCCGTTATGAAGCAAAAAATGGTCTCGCTGGATGCGAGCAGCCAGCAAATGCAATCCGATATCAAATCCATAGAAGGCGATATGAAGACGGTTTTAACCACCCTGATGCGCCTTGAGACATTGGCGGAAGCCGCCAACGCATCCACCCCCTAATTTTTGGAGTCAATCCAGTGTCCAGACAGGTTATTAAATATCGTTCTGGATTCAAGTATCAGCTGGTCGAGGATTACACAGTTGAAACGGGGATTGAGGGTTTCTCGGTCGGGCACCCGTTTTTCACCCTGACAGCGCTGGGTGATCTGACCATCAACGCAGGGTATGCATGGGATGGCGCCAGCGGTCCCGCGCTCGACACCAATAATTTTATGCGGCCTTCGCTGGTGCACGATTGCGGGTATCAGATGATGGGCGAGGGTTTGTTACCTCGATCGACTCGCAAAGAGTGGGATTTGTTGTTGCGCGCTCACTGCTTGCAAGACGGTATGACCAAAGCCCGAGCGTGGTGGGTCTATCGCGCGGTACGGTTCGGCGGGGACGGCTATGGCCGCAAGCCAAAGCAAATCAAACTCGCGCCCAAGCGGCGAACAACCAGGAACACACCATGATCGATCAGAAAGCCCCGCAATCCGAGCCTTCAGTCGGATGCGGAACGCCGTTTGTGGCTGCGTTCTACCAAGAACCCAAATAAACACTTCGGGTCATATCCATGCTATTGCTGGAGACATCCAGGGGGCGCTCCAGCGCCGTTCAGTTGGTGGGTGGTGGACCGCTTGCGTGGGAGGGCTTGCCGTCCAGCATCCAGATTGACCACAGCCTGGGGGTGCCGCAAACGGTGCTCACCAATGTGCGCAGCTACCTGCAAGACCCGCAGGGGCTAAATCCAACAATTACGGCAACCGATGACGACGGCGCCGCTGTTTTTGAGATTAATGGTAGTGGGGATCTGGTGGTGACTACGCTGCCTGCGTCGGCGGGTACGGATGTGCAGGTGACGCTTACGGCGGTGGCGGCGCTGACTACGGTTGAGTTGGCCGACAGTGCTGCAGGGCAGAATCGCCCGATGACCATCGGTATTCCGCTTGGGCCGGCGCAGCTTGCCGCGGGGCAGGGGCTTGTGGCCTCGCGCAACGGGGTTGAGATTCCCTCTCAGTGGGACCAGTTGGCTACTTGGCGCAACGACAGCGGGCAGGTGCAGCATGGCGCGCTAACGATTTTTACCGATCAGGCTGGCGATAACTCCGGAACCATAGACATCCAGTTGGGTACCCCTCTGAGTGGTGCGGCGGTTTCCAAGGCTGAAATAGCTGCGGCGATGGCCAATGATTGGTATTTCCAATTCGGTTCCGATTCGCTCTCGGTGCGCGATTTGTTGAACGGCACAGTTGCGCCGCTTCAGGACTATACGCATCTGTCTGGACCCTTGGTGTCCGACTACCCAGATTGAACTTATCGAAAATGGTGGCACAGTTGAGCAGGTTAATATGGGTTGGGATGAGAATCGCCAGCGAACTGTGCTACAGCGCAGCAAGGAGAGTGCCCATGACTACCGCTACTTCCCCGAGCCAGATCTGCCGCCTTTAATGGTCAAAAGAGAATTTGTTGGGGAGATTCGCTCCCGTTTGCCAGAGCTGCCCGATGCCAAAGAAAAGCGCTACAAAACAGAGTGGCAAATCCGGCCAGTCGATGCCAAGATACTGACTGCGGAGAAGATGGTGGCTGATTACTTTGAGATAGCTGTACAAGCGTATGGTACTGAGGAAGCTGACATACAAGCAGGCAAACCACAACGGATGGCCAACTGGATCCCAGCGTGGCACCCCCCACGTGGCAACATGTGGGTGGGGAGGTGGCGCAGCAGGTAGCGCCTACCGCCCACGTGCCAGCGCCGCAACCACAGCCCGTCCCCGTCCAGAATCCCCCCCCTGTGATGGCTGCGCCAGCCCCACAACACGTGGAGGGTCCCTCCCAAGAGGCTGAGCCCCCCACCATGGCCTCCGCGCCCTCCCTAGCACGTGCAGCCCCCGAGGCCATAGCCCGGGCAGCACCGGCCGTGCGTGCCGATTCTGGCAGCTACTATGAAGCGCCTGAGTAGACGTTCGGACCAAGGGGCAGTGAGGGCGGGGCCTCCACACGTGGCAGGGGT
>JBCCIM010000199.1 GCA_039111535.1 Bacteroidota bacterium
CTGTTCCAGTGCCTGGGTCAGTGCATTGATGCGCTGCATTTGGGCGATCGCAAACGAATCAGCCGGCCGTTCTTCCAGAATCTGCTCATATACATCATAAATCTGGGCATACATTTGCATGCGCTGCAGTGTATCGCCGGCCACCAGGAATTCATGGGAGCGTTTTTGTAGCGAATCTGCTTTGGCAAGCAAAAGCATGTACGCTTGTTGCGACGAGGCCGGCGTGACTACAATGGATTCTGCTGCCTGTACTTCTGTAGGAAGTTCGTTGCCCAGCTCAACATCAAGCTGGCTCCAAAGCCCGGCTGCAGTAAACAGCAGAATACACGCGGCAATAGCAGCAAGGCTCATTTTGCGCGTCCGGTTTGCGGTAGCGCTATTGAAAAGCTGTTTTATAGAAGAAGGTGTTGCCGGCGTGTCTATGGTGCGCGCCGTAACTGCGATGTCTGCATCGTCTGGCGAGAGGTAAGACAAGTCACTTGCCAGCGGCCCCATCGGATTGGTTTCGATGACGGGCTCTTTCTTAAACAGAATGCCATCGCCTGAACGCGCCCGGTTGTTGGTGTCGGGGAGCCACTGGTTGGCGCGTTCGCTGTCGATCTCTTCGAGCGACAATGACAGAATTTGCGGATCGGGCTCTTTTACCTTGAGCGTAGACTTGGCCAATGCTTCGCGGCTCAGGGTTGCAATATCCTCTGCAGCCGTTTTTGCTTTTTCAAGCTCGATTTCCTGTTCATGCTGGGTATCCTGGGCCGCAGGTTTCGGGGTAATGGCCGGCGTATACGGGCGGCTGATGGCCGGCATTTGCTCCAGAATCTCCTGCTTTAACTCCTGAATAGTCTGCTGGCGGTCATCACCGTCAAGTGACATCGCCCGATTAAGTACTTTTTTCAACCCTTTGGAGATGTCGATTTCCTTGTGCAAAATATCTGGAAACGCATCGTGCTCCTGACGCCGAATGGCCTCGGGAGGGCGCTTGCCCGTAATAATTGAATAGAGGGTAGCCCCACTAGCGTAAACATCTGACCAGGGGCCTTTTTTGCCATTTGCGAGCAGCAGTTCAGGTGGCGTGAAGCCGGGCACTGCTATATCTGACGCCCTGCCGCAGCGCCGGGCCAACAAAATCTGCGTCACATGGAAGCGAAGCAGCATCGGCCGGCCAGACTTTGTCAGGAAGATATGCTCAGGAGAAAGGCGGCCGTGAATAAGCCCTTTGCGGTGGCCGGCGATCAGGCCGTCGAGCAACGGCACAATGATGGCAAACGCAGCGCGTTCCTGAAGTTTACCCGCTTGTCCTTGCAATACAGCTGCAAGGGTTGCACCCGGATGGTACGCACTGACGCTGTACGCCGTGTCGTTTTCCCGGAAGTAGGTTTGCTGATGTATAACGTTCGGGTGCTTGATCAACCCGGTGGCATCTGCTTCCCTGATGAAACAGTTGAGTCCGTAATCGAACAGGCGTTCTGCCGGCCCGCTCGACGGAATGAGTTTCTCCCCGTTTTCCGAACGATTCATCAGGAACGTAGGATTAAATTCGCGGACGACAACAGCCGTCTCCTTTTTCATCAGATTCCAGGCCAGGTAGGTAGTATCGTAGAGCCCGGGTTCTCCCAGCTTGTTTCGGAGAACGTATCTTTCGTTGAGTATTGTCAATTTTGAGAGCGCCATGAGGACCTGTTGACAAACCAGATCGTAGGTTTTTGAAATGCCTGGAAGGGGGGGCGTTTCATTCGCCTGCGAACCAGTGTTAAATAACATGCAGCAGATTGCCTTCCATAATGCTTTGAGCGAAGCAGGAAGTTGGTTCTTCAGCCAACAACCATCTGCATGAAAGGAAGAGTCATCAGCGCGCCTGTGCTAGTCACACTGATGGTGCAAAGGAGGGTCATTTAACACTGGACTACAAGTCACAGCCTCTGGTACTTTCCGGTGTAATTTTACCCCACTTTAGTATTTAACGCTGGCGGTACGCATACTGGCGATTTACTGATCTTTTGTGCTAGGGCCAGTTAAGAAATCGTACTTAGATAAGAGGTATGGAAGTCCATACGCTAGGGGCGATAAATACCTTATTAGATATTATGATATTTGTGTTGGGGAGCATACTGCGTTTGGATCATAGGGTTATAGGGGATTTCCCTACCATCGTACCGGCGAAATTGCGGTGCGGAAAGAAGTTTTATGTCTTATTACTGATGCGCCTGAACCCGCCGGCCTGAAGCGCCAGACCTTCTGAGGCTGCGTTTCAAGTGGAAACAAAGCCCAAGTACCATCACCGGACAAATGATGGCGCCGAGGATGCCTACAAACCCCTCAAGCCACAGTGCCGACACCACACCAAGGCGCGATGTTGGCAAGGGTACGGCCATCCCGCTTGTCAGCAAAACCCAGCCGATGATGCTGCTCTCAGCAAGCACTTCAATCACTATTACCCACAGGAACAGGTTGGGCTGCTGCCCAATATGCCGGCGAATGACCAGGTAGCCGGCCAACAAGGCCCCGCTGCCGAGGATGAACATAGCAAAGCCAACCATGTAGCCATCCGTCCAGAAAGAGGGTGAGGCAGACAAGCGTTGGGCTTCTTGTGTCAGGTGTTTTTCGACATAGAAAACGAGCGGGGTATAGAATAACGAAGAGAGCAGTAGCACGATGCCTACGCCCGTTAGGAGCATACCGCCAAACTCGGGTACGCGTTGTCGAATACGATATAGGATGTTTTGCCGGGTAAGCACTGTTGAATCTGGAATTACATAAGCGTTGTGTAACTATAGATTCTTTTGTGCCGGTCTTTTTTGCCGGAACTGTAGCTTGTTGTCCTGTGAGGATTTGGTTAACTAGATTTTGTCTGAAAAGTTAAGCAGGCAGCCCTGGTCCTTCTTAGAAAAAGTATGCCCCGGCGTCCTTTTTTGCTATAAAATGAAGCGACTTTGTCCGATACCGTTTTAGATAGCCTTACCCCAAATCCCGCTATGAAAATATTTCAGGTTGATGCGTTTGCTTCCGGTCCTTTTACGGGCAATCCTGCCGCTGTTTGTTTGGTGGAAGAACCCCTCGACAGCAAATTGATGCAGCAGATTGCAATGGAGATGAACCTGGCTGAAACAGCGTTTGTACAGCCGGCTGATAATGGATTTAATTTGCGGTGGTTCACACCGACCGTTGAAGTAGACCTGTGCGGGCATGCAACCCTGGCTACAGCACACGTTCTTTGGGAAACAGGGATGCTCGATAAAACCCATGTTGCCAGCTTCAATTCCCGCAGCGGCATACTGCGTGCTTCTCTACAGGAGAACGGGATCGAACTGGACTTTCCTTCGCAGCCACCAAAGCCCGTGTCCCCCCCCGCTGTGCTGTCCCCGGCGTTAGGCGTTACGCCTGTATATGTAGGGTATAATGGGACAGACTATTTTGTGGTTGTTCAAGATGCCTATACCGTTAAATCAATCAATCCAGACTTGCGGGCATTGGCTACGCTTGAGATGCGTGGTGTGATTGTAACCGCGGAAGATCCGGCACCCGGCACCGACTTTATCTCCCGTTTCTTTGCGCCAGGTGCCGGTGTAGATGAGGACCCGGTAACGGGCTCTGCCCACTGTTGCCTTGCCCCGTATTGGCGTGATCAGCTGGGCAAAGACACGATGCAGGCCTGGCAGGCTTCTGCGCGCGGTGGCCGGCTTACTGTGACTGTCGATGGCGGCCGGGTCAAACTGCTTGGTCAAGCTGTTACCATGCTGCGAGGGGAATTAGTTAACTTTATGTAATCTCCTGCTTCGTTATTTGCCAGCTCTACAATAGCGAAATAAGAACGCAGGGTTTCGGTTATTCCTCTTCCGTTTGGGGCCGTTTGAAGTATAATGCGATGTCACGCGTAGTGCCATTCATATGACTGTCTGTCGTACTCACCAATTCCCAACCTTCGTCTCCAAGCTCACTGATCTGCTCTTGCAGTTTCTCAAAGTCGATTTTGGTGCTGAAGATGGAGGCTACTTTTGCAGTAACAATCAGGTATTCCCAGGTTTTCATGGTGCTGGATACAGGCTTTCTAGTTCGGGTCGAATAATAGAGGTCCATACGGCGTAGCCATCGGCATTCAGGTGTAATTTGTCATCCACAAACAGTTCTTCGCGGGATGCACCGTTTTCGTCAAGCAAAGCGGATGCCGTATCGAGAAAAAACAGGCCTTCTTCTTCGGCAGTATGCGCTTCAACCATCGCATTGGTATCTGCCACAATTTGTCTGTGCGCCCAACGGGCACCTGTTGGACTGATGGCAATGAAGTAGATTGGGGTACCGGGGAGGGCTTCCTGTACGCCGGCGACAAAGGTCTTGTACAGTTCGAATACAGCTTCTGCTGATTTTGGTGAATCACCAGCGATGTCATTTGTCCCGGTAAACATTACGACCGCCCGCGGATTGTACGGGGTGACAATGCGGTCCATATAATGAATGGCATCTCCCAACTTCGATCCGCCAAAGCCACGCTGAATCACGGGCATGGGAGCCATGTCTTCTTTCAGGGTAGACCAGAGGCGAATACTCGAACTGCCTATAAATAAAAGTGCATTCTCTGATGCCGGGGTTGCTGCATCTTCTGCCTCGAATGCTGCAATGTCATCTTCCCAGCGGGTTGGGTCTTCCGGTGCATGCGTAGCTGCAGCAGCAGCAGGTTGTGCAGGTTCTTCCGGAGATTGGCAGGCTGCTAAAAGGCCGGCGCATACAAAAAGCAGTAGTATTGATCGCTTCATGGTACCTGATCCTGTGTTTGCAATGTCGCAAGATGGGTTTTTTGCCTGCCAGAATCAAGTACGACGTTATACCTGGTGTGGTATGGCTGACTTTTTTAACGGTGCTGTGCCAACACCCGGCCATATCCGTAGCAGGCCTAACAGGGCGCGAATTGTAATCCAGATGCCCGTGATCAACCACACCCAGAATAGCGCCTCTGGGTTTTTAAGATCAACCAGCAGAAGCAGGGCCGCGCCGGCAATGGTCGCAGTCGCAACCGTGTTACGCAAAAAGCGGAAGTCGCCAGTACCCCAGTGGATGCCGTCTGTAGCAAAGGTGAGGGCATTCAGCGGTTGGAACAAGGCCGCGAGCAGCCAGGCACTTGAGAAGAGCGATATCGCGGAGGTTGGTACAAGTAGCGCAATTACCCAGCTTTCACCGAGCCACATAAGAAGGGCGAGCGCTATGCCAGTCCAGAGGCCCCAGGCACAGGCAACATAGGCAACACGCCGGGCGTGCTGCAGGGCTTTTGCGCCAATAAAGAAGCCAATCAGGCTTTGTCCTGTAATGGCAAAGGCGTCAAGCAGCAAGGCTGTGAACATCCAGATTTGTCGGATGGCCTGGTGGGCCGCGCCGGCATCAGCGCCAATTTTAGTGGCTGCCCGGGTTGTAAGGATGAGGAACAGGGTGAGCATGCCTGTCCGGACGAAAAGGTCGCTGCCTATGACGAGCAGCCGTTTGGTATCAGCCCGATTCAGCACGGAGGGAAAGCCTATTTTTTTCCTTATTTGCCAGAGCGCCAGGCCGGCCCCAACCCATTGAGCGATGACGCTTGCCAAAGCCGCGCCGGCGATACCCAAAGCCGGGACCGGACCCAGCCCAAAAATAAGCAGCGCATCCAGCCCTATGTTCAGTGCATTGATTGCCAGCGCAATCCATAGCGGAACCTGCATATTTTGCATTCCGCGTAATGCCCCGAAAGCCACCAGGGTAATCAGTACTGCCGGCCCACCTAACAACCGTAAATTGACATAGGTAACCGTGTGGGTGAATACCACATCAGTTCCCCCCATCCAGGTTGCTATGGCGGGTGTAAGCGGGAAAATGAGCAAAGCGACCACAAGGCCAATGCTGCCGGCCATCACCAGTCCCATGCCCACGAGTTGTTGCGCGCGCGCTGTGTCTCCTTTACCAAAGGCTTTGGCAACTTCTGTTTGGGTACCAATGCTCAGAAAATTGAATACCCAGAAAATGCTGGACAGTGCAATGGTGCCCACTCCCAACGCGGCCAGGTGTGGGGCGCCTAACGAGGCAATAAACGCAGTGTCAACCAGCCCGGTTAGCGGCTCTGCTATCAACGAAAATAGCGTAGGAAGCGAAAGCGCCAGCATCGTCCGATGTGGCGCTTTGACAAAAGGATGCTTATTTGAAAGGGCGAGTGTCGATTGCCGAGTGTCGAATGCTTTGTTTCCGGGCATTAGGTATGGCTTACAAACAGATTTTCACTCTCGGGGGGCACTACATGTCGAAGTTTACATTCCTTCAACCTTCAACCTTCAACCTGTCACTCCGTCGCCTTGACCATCAAATCCGTCATGCGAGAAACGTAGTCTGTGGTATGGTTCAGGTTGCCGTCAATCAGTAGTGCCCCTTCGTAGAGCTGCTCTATGACCTTGTCTACAAGGTCTGCGCTGTTGTCGTCTTCCTGCATACGGGACAGGTTTTTGAGTAGCGGGTGGTTGGTATTGATTTCCAGGATTTTGGAGCCGCCGGCGAAGTTGGCATCCATCATCCGAAGCATGCGCTCCATCTGGCTGTCCATCCCGCTTTTACCTACAACCAGTGTTGCTGCAGAATCAACAAGCCGTTTGGAGGAGATGACATCTTCAACCTTCTCACCCAGGGTAATTTTGAACTGGGCGATCAGGGTGTCAACTTTGCTGTCATCAAGGGCATCTTTGGCAAGTTCTTCATCTTGTTTGATGTCGAGGTCTGCTTTCTCGATGCTGAAAATAGGTTTGTCGTCGTAGTTCTCCAGATGGGTGATTGCAAAAGCATCCACCGGGTCGTCCATCAACAATACTTCTATATCGTTTTTCTTGAAGTACTCCAGGTTGGGATTGCGTTTCAGTACGTCGAGGTGCTCACCAAGGAGGTAGTAGATTTCTGTTTGATCTTCGCCCATGTTCTCCACATAAGCTTTGAACGAAGTCAGCTCCCCCTCTTCTGTTTTGGTTGAAGGGAAACGGAAGAGGTTGATGATTTTGTCTTTGTTCTTGAAATCAGTAGAGACACCGGTTTTGACCAGTGGTCCAAATTCTTTAAAGAACCGGTTGTATTTCTCTTCGTCTTTCTTGGCCCAGTCCTCAAGCAAGCCAAGTACCTTGCCCGTAAGAATTGAACGGATCTTGGCCATCACAGGACTGGATTGCGTGACTTCACGCGACACGTTCAGCGGGAGTCCATCCGTATCCACTACGCCCCGGACAAATTTCAGGTAGTCGGGTAGCAGGTCTTTGCAGTCGTCCTGAATAAAGACGTTGTTCGAATAGAGGTGGAGCTTTTGATATTCTTCATCCCTGAACAGTGCCGGTGGTGCTTTTTCCGGAATGAAAAGCAGTGCCCGGAAACTAACCACGCCTTCCAAATTCAAGTGCAGGTGCCCCATGGGGGGCATGAAGTCATTCGAGATGAATTTGTAGAACTCAACGAGCTCTTCGTCTTCGATATCGCTTTTGTTCTTCCGCCAGAGCGCTTTTACCGTATTGGCCTGCTCTTCGCCAATCGAAATCGGGAAGTCGACAAAGTTGGAGTATTTCTGGATGATGCTGCGGACACGGTGATCTTCGGCAAACTCTGCTTCGTCTTCTTTGAGATGGACGATCATTTTTGTACCGCGCTCAGCCCGGTCAATTTCTTCGATGGTGTAGGTCCCACCACCATCAGACGTCCACCGATAACCCTGTGAATCCGGGTCGGCGTTACGCGTCTCGATGACAACTTTGTCTGCCACCATAAAAACGGAGTAGAATCCAACACCAAATTGGCCAATCATCTGACCGTCAATTGGTTTGTCGTTGTTGGCGAGTTGCTCAAGGAACGCTTTGGTGCCAGAACTCGCTACCGTGCCAATTCTGTCTACGAGATCCTCGCGCGACATGCCAATGCCGGTATCTTCGATGGTGAACAGATTGTTCTCTTTATCGAGCGTGATGTTGATCGCGAGCGGTGCGTCACTGCTGAGTATTTTGTTGTCTGTTAGTTTACGGAAGCGCGCTTTGTTGAGCGCATCTGAGGCATTGGAAACCAGTTCGCGCAGAAAAATTTCTTTATGGGTGTAGAGCGAATGGACAATCAGATGAAGCAATTGCTTCATCTCGGCTTTGTATTCGAATTCCTGTGCTTGAGGAGTTTTTGCTTTAGCCACGCTTGTATCTGTGATTTAAGGTTTGTTGTACTGGGATGATCGGCGTGCGTGTGAGCGCAACATGGGCGATCAGTGTTTTACGAGGGTTCAGGGTTGGTTCTCGTGTTCTTGCACTGAGCGTCAGCGAAGGGTTATACCGGTAAGTCTTGAAAATTCTTCCCAAGATCGGCAACAATAAATATTCGTTACACGCACAAATTGCCCCATATGGATGCCGGCTTTTTTGTTTTGATCCCGGTAAAGTGGTGCGAATTCAAGAATTCGCTTATCTTGCAGCCAACAGGAGCGGCAAGCACTTGCTCGCATCTATATAATTACTGATGGCTCACCAATTAAAATCCGCTATGTCAAGACGACGTTTACACCTCCCTTCTTTGTTTATTTGTCTAATTGCAGCACTTTTCTTTGTGCTACCAACCCATGCCCAGGACGGGGCACCACCTCCCCCTAAAAACTCTCTTTATCTTGAGCTTGGTGGGAATGCGTTGGCGTACTCCATCAATTACGACCGTATTATAGGGGATGATTTTAGCGTGCGTGCCGGCATCGGGTTTTTTAGTACAGACCTGGATGAAGGCGGGAGTAGCAGTATCGCTGGTATTCCGGTCATGGCAAACTATCTACTCGGCAGTGGCAACAGCCGCCTCGAACTCGGCGCGGGGATTCTCATTGTTACAGGCAGTTTTGATGTTGCCGGTGCAAGTGACTCAGGTGCTGGTGTTGCCGGTACTGGTACCTTTGCCTATCGCTTTCAAAAACCGGAAGGGGGTGTTTTCTTCAAAGGCGGTTTTACTCCTATTATTGCCGGTGGAAGCTTTATCCCCTGGTTTGGGGTGTCAATCGGGTACACGCTGTAACCACATGTGATCGATATTAAAAAAGGCAACCTGCTGCTGCGGGTTGCCTTTTTTGTATCCAGTTGGAATTCGGGTTGTTATTCGACCATCCAGGTGTCGCCGGCTTCGAGCAATTTTTGCAGATCACCCTTGCCGCGTTTCTTGGTAACTTCGACAATCTGGCTGTGCAGTTGCTCCTCATACGATGGCCGGTCCTCTGCATAAAAAACACCAAAAGGCCGCGGCATGTCGGGTTGCCAGAACATCCTGCCTACAATGCCAGCCAGTTCACGGCTCGATTCATCATAAACGATGCAATCGTCTACCGACCATTTTCCATTTTCGAGGTTGATCACCTGTGGCGAAAATCCATCGAGTCGGATGCCTAGCTTGCCGTTGTCGTAGGTAAGGGGTTTACCATTTTCTACAAACAGGGCACGCAGGGCTTTCGAGGATTTCTCTGTATAGTCGAAAAATGCACCGTCGTTGAAAATATTACAGTTCTGGTAGATCTCACAGAAGCCTGTGCCACCGTGGGTGTGGGCCCGCTTGAGGATTGACTTCATGTGTTTTGGATCGCGGTCCATGGTACGCGCCACAAAAGATCCATCAGCCCCAAGCGCAACCGCTATCGGGTTAAACGGATGATCCAGTGAGCCGTAAGGCGTGCTTTTAGTGACTTTACCCTGCTCTGAAGTTGGGCTGTATTGGCCTTTAGTTAGTCCGTAAATCTGGTTGTTGAAGAGCAGGATTTGCAGGTCGAGGTTGCGGCGCAGGATATGCATCAGGTGATTGCCCCCGATAGACAGGGAATCTCCGTCACCTGTGATAATCCATACATCCAACTCGGGCCGGCTGGCTTTCAAGCCTGTTGCAACAGCAGGGGCTCGTCCATGGATGGAGTGCATGCCATACGTATTCATGTAATACGGGAATCGGCTTGAGCAGCCAATGCCACTGATAAATACGATGTCCTCTTTCGGGACCCCCAGTTCTGGAAGGAGTCGCTGAACCGTCGCGAGGATGGCGTAATCACCACAGCCCGGACACCAGCGGACGTCCTGGTCGGTCTCGAAGTCTTTTTTCTTCAAGACGGGTGCACCGTCTCCGCCGGCATCAGAGAATCCTGGTGGCATTCCTGGTGGCATGCCCGGCGGTTTGGCACCTGGCGGTAGTTTACCCGCGCCAGGAGGTAGTTTCGATGCAGGAGGGCCGGCCGGTTTGGCGGGTTTTGAGAATCCGGGCGGCAATGTTGGTTTTTTTGGTTTATCTGCCATGATAATTACCAGATAGCTGGCGTACTACATTCAATTCGTTAGCTGACAAATGACGGCTGTCTGTTATTATGACAGCATCCCTTCTACATAAGCAACAATTTCGCTGGCTTTGAAAGGCTGTCCCTGGATTTTGGTGAACGGTTCAAAAGGTAACAGGAAGCGGTCTCTCAAAATCTTGACCAGCTGTCCATTGTTCAATTCAGGTACAACAAACTTTTCAAAGTGCGCAAAAATATCGCTTAGGTCAGAAGGAAACGGGTGAATATGCCGCAGGTGGATGCTACTTACCCGCAATCCGTTACTTCGACAACGCTCAACGGCCGCTTCGATTGAACCGCGGGTTGATCCCCAGCCAATGAGAAGCAACTCGCCAGAATCGTCGCCATAGATATCTGTGGGCGGAATATCCTGTGCAACCCGTTCTACTTTCTCAGCACGTGTTTTGACCATAAACTGATGATTGTCAGGGTCGTAGGACACGTTGCCTGTTTTGTCTTCTTTTTCGAGGCCGCCGAGGCGGTGTTCGAGTCCTGGTGTACCCGGCTTAACCCATGGGCGCGCAAGGGTCTTTTCATCACGCAAGTACGGAAGGAAGCGGGCTTCGCCGTCTACCTCCACGTTGGGTTTTTCCAGAAAATCAGGGCCGAAGTCCGGCATCTTTGCGTAATCCGGAATGAGCCATGGTGCAGACCCGTTGGCGAGGTAGCCATCCGACATCAGCATAACCGGTGTACGGTATTTAACTGCAATGCGACAGGCTTCAAACGCAGCTTCAAAACAATCGCCTGGTGTGCTTGCTGCAACGATCGGTACGGGTGATTCGCCGTTTCGACCGTACATGCACATCAGCAAGTCACTCTGCTCTGTTTTTGTAGGCAAGCCGGTTGAAGGGCCACCGCGTTGGATGTTTACGATAACCATGGGTAGTTCGGTCATCAGGGCGAGCCCAATGGCTTCACCTTTAAGCGCAATGCCCGGTCCGCTGCTTGCGGTGATGCCGAGTGCACCGGAGAAACTGGCACCGAGGGCCGCACATACAGCTGCGATTTCATCTTCCGCCTGGAAGGTCATCACGCCGAAGTTTTTGTGCCGGCTCATTTCGTGCAGCATATCGGATGCAGGCGTAATCGGGTATGCGCCATAGAAAATGGGCAGGCCACTTTTCTGACTCGCTGCTACGAGTCCGAGGGCCATAGCTTCAGCACCACGAATGGCGCGGTACTTACCTTTACGCAGTTTTGCCGGACTTACTTCATAGCGGAAGACAAACTGTTCGGTTGTCTCGCCATAATGGAAGCCTTTCTTCAGCAGGAGCAAGTTGGCGTCTCTGATCTCTGGCTTTTTGGCAAACTTCTTGGAAATCCAGTCGATTGCCGGCTGCATCGGGCGGGAGAACAGCCACAACGAGAGGCCCAGCGCAAACATGTTCTTCGAACGGTCGATTTCTTTGGTATTCATCGACGTATCCTTGAGCGTCTCGCGCGAGAGCTTTGTTAGCTCGACTTTCACAACCTGGAAACCGTCCAGCGTGCCGTCATCAAGCGGATTGCTGTCCAATCGGGCCAGGTCGAGGTCGCGTTGCTCAAAAGAATCCACGTTGACAATCACGGTACCCCCCTTCTTAACGCGTCGGATATTCACCGACAGCGCTGCAGGGTTCATGGCAACCAGTAGATCGACTTCGTCGCCCGGGGTACGGATTTCTACAGATCCAAATTGAAGCTGAAAGCCGCTTACGCCGTAGGTGGTACCAACCGGTGCACGGATTTCTGCCGGGAAATCAGGGAGGGTGGCAAGGTCATTCTGGGCAAACGCTGTTGCAAGCGTGAATTGGGTGCCGGTGAGCTGCATCCCATCCCCGGAATCCCCTGCAAACAGAACGGTGGCTTCTGATAAGGATTCGACAGCCTTCTCAGGTGATTCTACACTCATGAGAAACTTCCTATATGTGAGTAATACGCAA
>JBCCIM010000200.1 GCA_039111535.1 Bacteroidota bacterium
ATGATTTATTTCAATTCGGTACCATTTCAGAAAACCTGAAAAATTGGCCCTGGCAGTTGGGTGCGCCGATAATCGACGGCGACGGCATCCCTGACAACTACAATCTCGAAGGCGGTGACCTTCCCGAATTACTCGGCCACCAGCGGCTCTGGTGGATTATGAACGACCGGGGTAATGTGCATGAACGCTTCGGCAGTGAACCCTTGGGCATTGAAGTACACGGTACCGCGATCGGCTACGAATTTCCACAGCTTGTTGAAAACAACACATTTTACAGCTACCAACTCATCAACAAAAACACGACAACCATCGAAGACGCATACTTCACGTTCTGGACGGATGGCGACCTGGGCAACTTTGCTGATGACTATGTAGGATCTGACTCCCTGCTTGGGCTTGGATTCTATTACAACGCGGACAATGAGGATGAAGGTGGCGAAGGGTACGGCACGGCCCCGCCAGCAGTTGGCTTCACCTTCCTAAAAACGCCTCCGGCAGAAAATGACGGGCTTGACAATGATCGTGACGGCGAAACCGATGAATCAGGGGAGGAACTGGGAGTCACGGTCATTATGAATCACCAAAAAACATGGGACCCCCGGAATTCACAGGACATCTTCAACTACGCGCGCGGGCGTTGGCGAGATGGCGAACCTATGCAGGAAGGGTTCTTTGGGCATCAAACCGGTGGAGCAACAACGTTATTTTACATGGCAGGAGATCCACTAAACAACATGTTCTGGTCAGAACGGAACGCTGATGGTGCAGGTCTCGTGCTTGACCCAGCCGATCGTCGGCTCCATGCTTCAACCGGCCCATTTACACTCGCACCCGGTGACACCATGCAGATCGCATTTGGCGTCATCTGGGCGCGGGGCGATGACAACCTGGACTCGCTTCGTAAACTAAAGCTAGATGTGGCAACGCTAAATCAGGCAGGGGATGCCATTCTCTCACCAAGCATCCGCGAAAACCCGTTTCCTCAACAAGACCCTGTACCGGCTGAAAACCATGTACTCGGGTTCGACCAGAATTTCCCCAACCCTTTTACCAAGTCAACTACAATCCGGTACAGCATCCCGCAAGCCATGCGGGTTCGCCTCGCGGTGTTCGATATCCTCGGGCGCGAAGTGGCTGTACTGGTTGAGGAACGGCAGGACGCCGGCATCTACAGCGTGGAGTTTGATGCCGGCGTACTCCCTGCCGGCGTGTATCTCGCTCGTTTCCAGGTAGATCAACTTCAATTCACAAAACGCATGTTGCTGGTTGATTAGCAGCACACAACATTTTAGCCACCACAGACATGAAAAAGCAGATCTATGCCCTTTTTCTCGGCGCCCTCCTTGCCACCACGCCGGCCTTTAGTCAAGACCGCGTGGGCCAGTGCACGCCGGCAATGGCAGAGGCATTTCTTGATGTCGGCAACGTCAGGGCACGCATCCTGAACAACGGTGGGTTGTTTCAGGGCGGACCTGATCTGAACTACCAGGTACCCCTTAGCATCCGTGCAAACTCCGTGTACTCAGCCAGCTTGTGGATTAGTGGATTTGTAGATGATGAACTGCGTATGGCGGCCAGCCGATATGGCCCTTTCGAGTTTTGGCCGGGGCCTCTGGATGAAAATGGCAACCCTCCAGCTGATTGTAGCATCTACGACAAGATCTGGGAAATCAGGTCCTCAGACATTGACACATTTGCTACGTATGGCGTGATAACGGAGAATCTCCAAAACTGGCCATGGGACCTCGGCGCACCGGTTATTGATGGGGATGGTATCCCGAATAACTATAACATTGCCGCGGGCGATTTGCCCGAACTCCTCGGCGACCAGCGCCTCTGGTGGATCATGAACGACCGAGGCAACACACACGAATCATCCAACACTAAGCCCATAGGCCTCGAAGTACACGCATCCGCGTTCGCTTTTGCGTTTTCAGGGGATGGATCTTCTAAAGAAGTGTTACCAAACTATACGTTTTACGACTACAAAATCATCAACAAAAGCAACCAGCCGCTTACCGATGCCTACATCAGTATGTTTGCGGATGCCGACCTCGGAAACGCCTCAGACGACTATGCCGGCTCGGATTCCCTCCTCCAGGTTGGCTATGTTTACAACGGTGGCAACAATGACAACCTGTGCGGACGGGGCGTCCCGCCACCAGCAGTTGGCTTCACGCTGTTTACCGACAAACTGGCTGAAAAAGACGGGGTTGACAATAACTTTGACGGCGTTGTTGATGAGCCTGGTGAGCAGCTCGGCGTAAGCAGCATCATTGCGAATGCAGAACCCTACAACAAGGAGATGTACCGCAATATCATGCTGGGCCTGTGGGAAGACGAGCGTCCGATTCTCTTTGGCGGTCAGGGGCGAGAGGGATTTGGTTTCCCCAACGATCTGCCCAGAAAGGAAACCCGGTTCATATTTTCCAATAATCCTATCCAACGCGGATTTTGGTCAGAAGCAAATGGCGACAACCGCGGCACCCCAAACAAGCCGGGTGATCGGAATGTTGTGACCTCGATGGGCAGCTTTGATTTTGCGCCTGCAGAGAAAATCAACTTTCGAATGGCCATCGTATGGTCCCAGGCTGGCACAAACCTGCAATCGGTAGACCTCCTCCTCCGCGAAACAGCTAGCCTGCGTGCTAAAAGCGACGCTTTATTCGGGATTGAACAGCGGGCGGAGGAATCAGCAACAGATTCGCCAATAGAAAGCGAATCCACCTTCTCACCTGACGTACACAGCAACTATCCAAACCCCTTTACAGAGCAGACAACCATTAACTACACCCTGCAGCACAGCATGGCTGTCAGGCTTTCAGTTTTTGACATGCTAGGGCGCGAAGTTCAGAACCTCGTGAACCAACAGCAGGACGCCGGCAACTACACTGTTGACTTCAACGCCGGCGACCTACCCGCAGGTATTTACTTCGCACGCATCCAGTTGGATGGCAACCAGTTCACCAGACGCATGACCCTGATCCGATGAAACGAATCCTCTTTGTATTCCTCTTTTTACTGGGCGCCACCGAGGCCACTGCACAACAAGGCACTTGTGAAATGTCTATGGCAGGCAAATATCTCGATGCAGGAAATGTACGCGCCTACATCCCCAACGACGGACGGCTGTTTCGCGGACATGCAGGTGAATACTACGAGCCGGGAATCAATTTTGAAGCCCCTAAAGGAATTGGCGCCAATTCTATTTATGCAGCTTCGCTTTGGGTTGGTGGCAATATCGATGACGAGTTTCGCGCAGCCGGAACCCGCTACGGATGGGCAGAATTCTGGGCTGGGCCGCTGGACGAAGCAGGAAACCCGCCGGCTGACTGTAAACCTTTTGACCACATATGGGAGATTCGTACAGCGGATATTGATTCCTTTTACACAGACGGCCATATCTCACAAAACCTGCAAAACTGGCCGTGGCAGCTGGGGGCACCTGTTGTGGATGGCGACGGCGACCCAACCAATTATAATCTAGCCGGCGGCGACCTGCCCGAACTGCTTGGCGATCAACGCCTCTGGTGGATTATGAACGACCGGGGCAACCAACATGAATCAACGGTGAGTGAACCTATTGGTATAGAAGTGCATGCCTCAGCTTTTGCGTTCAACAACCCCGGGCCACTTGGTAACTTTACGTTTTACGAGTACGAGATTATCAATAAAAACAGCAAGCCCCTCACAGATGCTTATGTAAGCATGTTTGCAGACGTAGACCTCGGTGACTTCTCAGATGATTACGTTGGCTCTGATTCGCTACTCCAGTATGGCTATGCCTACAATTCAGACAACCTCGATGATGGTTGTGGCGTCGGTATCATTCCGCCGGCTGTCGGCTTTACATTCCTGCCCACCATTGCCGGCGATGCAGATGGCATTGACAACAACTTTGACGGCATCGTAGACGAAGAAGGCGAAATGGTCGGCATTTCAAGCGTGTTATATAACGTAGAGCCCTATATGATTGATCGATATAAAAACGTGATGGAAGGCAGGTTAGAATACGGGGATACAATGTATAAAGGCGGCCGCGGGTATGAGAGCTGGGGCTTTCCCTCCAATTTGCCGCTAACGCCGACGCGTTTTGCTTATTCCGGCGATCCTGTAACGGGTACGTTCTGGAGTGAATTCAACGTGGATGATTTGGGTACCCCAAACGACCCTTATGACCGCAACCTGGTAACCACCATGGGGCAGTTTGATATTGCGTCTGGTGAAAAGAAAACCATCCGGTTGGCGATTGTCTGGTCGCAGGGCACCGATCATTTACATTCAGTCAGGTTGCTCAAGAAAGATGTAACAGGCGTACGCAACACCGGCGATGCGCTTTTCACAGCCAACCTGCCGGAGCGCCCGCAAAAACGGAATGCACCAATAAATGGCTTTGTCCTTGGTTTCGACCAGAACTTCCCCAATCCGTTTACTGAAAGCACAACCATCCGTTACAGCCTGCCCCAGGACATGCAGGTAAGGCTAACAGTGTTCGACATGCTGGGCAGGGAAGTACAGACGCTGGTCGAACAGCGTCAGGCTGCCGGCACGTATAACATAAACTTCGAAGCCGGTAATCTACCGGCCGGCATGTACCTCGCCCGCATCGAACTCGACTACCTGCAATTCACCAAGCGCATGACCTTGATGCGATGAAAGGGTGGTGGCCGTTCATACTGCTGTTTTTTGCGCTTGATGCGCATGCACAGGTAGGTAACTGCGAAACTTCTCTCGCAGAGGCTTATCTCAATGCCGGTAACGTACGGGCAAGGATATTAACTACTGGAAGTCTCTTCTGGCGAGGCTCACCGCATGTGTATGAAGTACCCAAAGGCGGTGGTTCCAACGCCATTTTTTCAGCCGCAATCTGGGTCGGTGGTTTGATAAACGACTCACTACATGTAGCAGCTTCAAGGTACGGCCCCTGGGAGTTCTGGCCAGGACCATTGGACGAGGCAGGGAATCCACCAGACGACTGTTCACTGTATGATAATATCTGGGAAATCAGGACAGAAGATATACAGGCATTTCTCGATGGTGGTGGTATTTCAACCAACTTGGAAAACTGGCCATGGCAACTCGGCGCGCCTGTTTTAGATGGGGATGGTAATCCCGACAACTACAACCTTGATGGAGGCGACTTGCCAGCACTTCTTGGCGACCAACGGCTCTGGTGGATCATGAACGACAGGGGTAACGCCCACCGGTCTACCGATAGCGAGCCGCTGGGTATTGAGGTACATGCTTCAGCATTTGCCTTCGATCATCCCTCTACGCTCGGCAACTTGACGTTTTACGAGTATCAGGTCATCAACAAAAATACTGCCCCTGTCAAGGATACATACTTTACGTTATTCGCAGATGTCGAGATAGGAAACTGGGCCGACGATTATATTGGCTCGGACTCATTACTTCATTTGGGGTTTGCCTACAACGCTGACAACAACGATCAGTACAATAATGGTTACGGTATTGCACCTCCAGCTATTGGCTTTACCTTTCTAGAAACTATTTCAGCAGACGAAGATGGGCTAGACAATAACCGGAATGGATCTATAGATGAACCGGATGAGAAACTGGGTACTACTTCCGTCATGGCATGGCATAAAGGTGCAGGCGTGGCTGGTAATCCGAGAAACGCTTCAGAATACTACAATAACATGCAAGCGCTATGGAATGATGGACGCCCACTCATTGAGGGCCGCCGAGGACGCGATGGCGTCCCACCATATAAAAAAACACGTTTTTTTCTTCCTGGCGACCCGCTTAGCGGTACCTTCTGGTCCGAAATCAATTGGGATAACGAAGGAAATTCACACGAGCCCTACGACCGCAAACTAATTTCTACAACAGGCCCTTTTGTAATGCGGCCGGGAGACACCACAACAGTGCGTTTCGCAATCATTTGGTCGCGAGGAGAAGACCATCTTGATTCAATCAGGGTGCTCAGAAAAGATACCCGCGCCGTTCGAAGCACTGCCGAGGAACTCTATTCGGCACTAACCCGGGATGACTTTACGATAGAACAGCCGCCCCCGGCTAACCACGTCCTCGGCTTCGACCAGAACTTCCCCAACCCATTCTCCCAATCAACCACCTTCCGCTACAGCCTGCCACAACCGATGCAGGTGCGCTTAGCGGTTTATGATATGCTAGGGCGAGAGGTGGCGCTACTCGTAGATGCACAACAGGAAGCCGGCATCTATACGACTGAATTTGACGCGGGTAACCTCCCTGCCGGCGTCTATCTCGCCCGTATAGAGCTAGACTTCCTCCAGTTCACCAAGCGGATGGTACTATTACGATGAAGTGGTGTTTGCCGTTCATACTGCTGTTTTTTGCGCTTGATGCGCACGCGCAGGTAGGTAACTGTGAAGGCTCGCTAGGGGAAGCGTTTCTCGATGCCGGCAACGTGCGTGCGCGCATCCCTAACAACGGCGGGTTGTTCTGGCGCGGATCACCGCATGTGTACGAAGTCCCAAAAGGTGGAAATGCTAACGCAATTTTTGCAGGTACCTTTTGGATCGCAGGCCTAATTAACAATACAGTGCATGCTGCTGCAAGCAGTTATGGCCCATGGGAATTCTGGGCTGGCCCCCTTGATGATTCTGGCAACCCACCCGTTGATTGCAAAATCTACGATAAAGTTTGGGAAATCAGGTCAGAAGATCTTGATGCTTTTGTCAACGGAAAGGGCGTTTCCAACGATCTAAAAAATTGGCCGTGGCATCTCGGCGCCCCAGTTATCGATGGAGATGGTAACCCGGATAATTATAATCTCGAAGGGGGCGATCTCCCTGAACTCCTTGGAGATCAACGGCTCTGGTGGGTCATGAACGACAGAGGAAACACGCATAACGCCTCAGACACTGATCCGCTCGGTATAGAAGTACATGCTTCTGCTTTTGCATTTACCAATGCTGGAGCACTTGGCAACATGACATTTTATGAGCATAAAATCATCAACAAAAACACCGAGAATATTAAAGACACTTTCGTAGGCCTATACATGGACATGGACCTCGGCAACTTTGATGACGATTTTGTTGGATCAGATTCTTTATTGCACCTTGGGTTTGCTTACAATGAAGACAACGACGATGAAGGACATGAGGGTTATAGCATAGCACCACCTGCTGTCGGCTTCACTTTTCTTGAAACCATCTCGGCAGCAAACGATGGGCTCGATAACAATCGCGACGGAGTAACCGATGAAATAGGAGAGAAACTAGGTACTTATGCCGTTATGTACTACTACGGAGGTGGTGGTGTAACAGGGGATCCCTATGCCGGCGCGCACTACTACAATCTCATGCAGGCTAAATGGAGAGACGGGCGACCTGTTGTAGAAGGATTGTACGGATACGATGGCCTGGCGCCTTTCAAAACTACCCGCTTCTTTTATCCGGGCGACCCTGTTACTGGCGCATATTGGTCTGAGTTTAATGTCGACAACCAAGGTACACCCAATAGAGGTTCAGATCGAAAACTTATTACTTCAACCGGCCCCTTCACACTGGCTAGTGCTGATACAGCAACTATTCGCTTTGCAATAATTTGGTCGCGTGGGAAAGATCATCTTGATTCAGTAACCGTATTAAAAAAAGACACAAAAGCAGTCCGCAGTTTAGCTGAGATATTATATAGTCCTGCTATAAGAGATGACTTCTTAATACCCACGTCAGAAGAAAATTATGTCCTCGGCTTCGACCAGAACTTCCCTAATCCCTTCTCCCAATCAACCACCCTCCGCTACAGCCTGCCACAACCGATGCAGGTGCGCTTAGCGGTTTATGACATACTCGGCCGCGAAGTCGCGCTGCTGGTGGATGCGCAGCAGGATGCCGGCATCCACACCGCCGAATTTGATGCAGGCAGTTTGCCCGCCGGCATGTACCTCGCCCGCATCGAACTCGACTTCCTCCAGTTCACCAAGCGCATGGTGATCATCAGGTGATGATTGGAATGCCGATTTTTTTGCTATGCTCTTACCTCTACCACATGCGGTGCCCGGCGTTAGTCGGCAGTATTAAGCACTGCCATCCCCTCCACGTCATCCCAGACTTGATCCGGGACCCAGTATCTTCGAGCACCCCGTAGCATACATGTCGCTCAACTTTGCGCTTTTGCGTTTCTACCAGTAGACCTTTCTGGTATTTCCTATGCAAAAAAGCTACTGGCCTTTTCTACTCTTTTTACTCCTGCCACACCTGGCAGTAGCACAAACTGGCACCTGCGAGCCGGCACTTGCTGAAGCCTATCTCGATGCCGGCAACGTACGCGCGCGCATCCTCAACAACGGTGGACTCTTCTGGCGTGGCTCACCGCATGTATATGAGATTGACGGTGCCAACGCCATCTTTGCTTCTGGTATATGGATCAGTGGCCTCATCGACAATACAATCCACGCCGCTGCCAGCCTATACGGACCATGGGAATTCTGGTCTGGCCCACTCGATACAGCTGGCAACCCACCAACAGATTGCAAACTTTACGACCAGATATGGGAAATTAGAAGGGAAGACATCCAATCATTTATAAACGAAGCGCGCGTTTCCAGTAACCTGAACAATTGGCCATGGCAATTGGGCGCACCGGTAATCGACGGAGATGGCAATCCGAACAACTACAATATCGAAGGAGGTGACCTCCCAGAACTCCTTGGCGACCAGCGCCTCTGGTGGATCATGAATGACCGCGGTAATACACACGACCGAACAGGGAGTCCCCCGCTTGGAATCGAGGTCCATGCTTCTGCGTTTGCTTACACAAACCCAGCCACGTTGGGTAACATTACCTTTTACGAATACAAAATTATCAATAAAAACACTTCTCCGATCACCGAAACACACGTTGGACTATTCTCCGATATATACCTGGGCTATTTCATTGATGATTTTGTGGGATCTGATTCGTTGCTCCATCTTGCGTATGCATATAATGCCGACAACGTCGACGAAAGATACGGCGACGCACCGCCGGCTATCGGGTTTACCTTCCTGGAAACGATTCTGGCTGAAAACGATGGTCTCGACAACAACCGCGATGGTATAGTCGATGAGATTGGCGAGAAACTGGGTACGCATGCTGTAATGTACCTCGCAGGAGGCGGCGGCGTCAATGGAGACCCGATTACAAGCGAGCACTTTCATAATTACATGCAGGCAATATGGAAAGATGGCCGACACTTAATTGAAGGCCTTGCTGGACGTAGGGGTATCTCACCTTTCAAAAGAACTCGTTTCTATTGGTCCGGCGACCCAGTGACTGGGGCCTTTTGGTCTGAAAAGAATCTCGACAATCAAGGCAACCCCAATAATAGCTTTGATAGAGCACTTGTCACCTCAACGGGCCCCTTTACCCTGGCTAGCGCTGATACAGCAACCATCCGGTTTGCCATAATCTGGTCGCGCGGGGAAGACAACCTGGATTCCATTACAGTCTTAAGAAAAGACACGCAAGCAGTACGCAGTGCGAGCGAGAGCTTGTACAGTCCACCAACGCGAGAAGATTTCATCACCATTCCCCAGCCGAGTAACTACCTTCTCGGCTTTGACCAGAACTTCCCCAACCCCTTCTCCCTGTCCACAACACTCCGCTACAGCCTGCCTCAACCGATGCAGGTACGGCTAGCTGTGTACGACCTGCTCGGCCGCGAAGTCGCGCTGCTGGTGGATGCGCAGCAGGAAGCCGGCATCCACACCGCCGAATTTGATGCAGGCAGTTTGCCCGCCGGCATGTACCTCGCCCGCATCGAACTCGACTTCCTCCAGTTCACCAAGCGCATGGTGATCACCAGGTGATGGGTTTAAGGTTCAAAGTTGCAGGTGTGTGGTAATAGTTTAAGCAGATCAATCCTCCCCTTCACGACATGCCGGACTTGATCCGGTATCCAGATTGCCTGCCTGAAGCGTTGTAGTAATTCGCACGCCATGCTAGCCCAGATTCTTCGGGGACTCAGAATGACGTTGGAGGATGTCATGTCATTGCCTTCATGGCATGCCGGACTTGGTCTGGTTTCCAGAACGCTGATCCTGGCCATAGGCAAAACAACCAAACACGCCACCAGCATACGTGAGCATCGCCCGATTCTTTCCGCTTGAATGTCGCACAACCTGGCACTATCACGTTTCTACCAGTAGTCTTACCTGGTATTCTTCATGCAATCACGCTACTGGATTCTGCTCATCATTTTGATGCCGTATACGGCAAGCGCACAGATTGGGGACTGTGAGCCCTCGCTGGGTGAGGCAATGCTTGACGCCGGCAACGTTCGTGCGCGCATCCTCAACAACGGCGGACTTTTCTGGCGGGGATATCCACCTGTATATGAAATTGACGGCGCTAATGCACTCTTTGCTTCCGGCATCTGGATCGGCGGCAAGATAAACCGCTCACTGCATGTAGCAGCCTCGCGGTACGGCCCATGGGAGTTTTGGGCAGGGCCACTGGATGAGGCCGGCAACCCACCAGCTGATTGTAGTTTATACGACAAGCTCTGGGAAATCAGAACCGAAGATATAAGCGCGTTTCTCAATGGCGAGGGCACCTCGACGAACTTGAAAAATTGGCCATGGCATCTCGGAGCCCCAGTTATCGACGGCGATGGCAATCCAAATAACTACAATCTGGCGGGCGGTGATTTGCCGGCATTATTAGGCGACCAGCGACTCTGGTGGATTATGAATGACCGGGGCAATATCCATGAGGCTACAGACAGCGAGCCGATTGGTATTGAAGTGCATGCCTCCGCGTTTGCTTTTACAACGCCCAGCGTGGTAGGCAATTTCACCTTCTATGAATACAAAATCATCAATAAAAATACAGCGCCTGTTACGGACACCTATTTCACGTTATTCACAGATGCCGATCTGGGCAACCTTAACGACGACTACATTGGCTCCGATACATTAATCCACCTGGGATTTACGTATAACGCCGATAACGACGACGAAGGACCTCACGGCTACGGCATTGCGCCCCCGGCTGTTGGTTCTACATTTTTGGAGACCATCGCAGCAGAGGACGACGGACTGGACAACAACCGAGACGGCTTCGCAGACGAGCCCGGTGAAAAATTGGGTACAACGTCGGTCATGACATACTACGGAGGCAGCGCTCTCAAAGGGGACCCAGTACTGGGCCCTGAATATTACAACTACATGCAGGGAAAGTGGAGATATGGGGGTCCAGTCATTGAAGGGCTCGATGGACTTGATGGCGTCCCGCCGTTTAAAACAACCCGCTTCTTTTTACCCGGAGATCCTGTAACCGGTGCCTTCTGGTCGGAGTTTAATCGAGATGGTGCCGGTAATTCATACGATCCGTCAGATCGCAGACTGATTACCTCAACGGGTCCTTTTGTAATGCAGCCCGGAGACACAACCACTGTTCGTTTTGCCATCATCTGGGCACGTGGTGAGAGCAATCTGGACGCTATTACACAGTTGCGCAAAGACACACGCGCCGTTCGTAGCACTGCTGAAGCGCTTTATACACCACGAACCCGAGAGGAATTTGTGACAAAACAACTGCCCACAGTTAACCACGTCCTCGGTTTCGACCAGAACTTCCCAAACCCGTTCTCGCAATCGACTACCCTGCGCTACAGCCTGCCGCAAATCATGCAGGTACGCCTGGCCGTGTACGACATGTTCGGCCGCGAAGTCGCGCTGCTGGTGGATGCGCAGCAGGAAGCCGGCATCCACACCGCTGAATTTGATGCAGGCAGTTTGCCCGCCGGCGTCTACCTTGCGCGCATAGAACTCGACTTCCTCCGCTTCACCAAACGGATGTTGCTGCTCAAGTGATGGGTTGAAGGTTCAAAGTTGCAGGTGTGTGGTAATAGCAGATCAATCCTCCCCTTCACGTCATGCCGACTTGATCCGGTATCCAGCTTGCCTGCCTGAAGGGTTGTAGTAATGCGCACGCCATGCTAGCCCAGATTCTTCGGGGACTCTGTTAGACTTATAAAGAGCAATATAATCGTTATTTTCTCTCCGAACATGAGTGGTGGCACAAGCCAACGCAGGGCTCAAGCACACACGTTGTTAGAAAACACTGTGTTAGAAAACA
>JBCCIM010000201.1 GCA_039111535.1 Bacteroidota bacterium
AGGATCGCTCCAACTTGTGTCGCAAGCAGCCCGGTTAACCCGCACATCAACCCGACAACAAAATGAATACGGTACGCGATAAGCAGATGCTTAATCGTTTGTCCTGTTTATGTTGGGTTTGTGAGATCCCTCGGATAATTGTATCTTAACAGCGACCACGGAGCTTCTTGAGTGCCCATGACGCCCGTTTATGATATACAACCTCCTTTGGAGTTAATTAAGAATGGCAAAGCTGCCGAGGCGATTCCCATGCTGGAATTTATCGCCAAGCAGATGCCATCGCACGTCTCATGTCACGTACTTCTTGCGCAGGCCTATGCGGACGAAGAACGCTGGCAAGAATCCCTCTCTTCATGGCAAAACGCCTCCTTCTTGATGCCAAACAGCCCAGCAATAAGGAAAGGATTTCGCGAAGTGCTCGGTATTCTTTCCCGTCAAGCTATCAAGCTCATTGCTACAGCACCAGAACCCCAGCTTGTTCAAAACGAGCCGGTTGAAGAAGAAGTAGCTGACAAGAAAATAGCTGACAACAAACCGAAAAATATTTTCTCGCACCGTGTGCCACCACCCCTTGCACACCTTGCCCCGGATCCCGAAGCGCTTGCTGAGGACCTCGAACTGGATGATCTGATCAACGAACTTGAATCGGCCCGGATTGTGCCGAAGCCTGAACACGAAGTTGTTGAGACGCCAGTACTCGAAGCAGATATCGAAGACATGGTATCTGAAACGCTTGCCCGGATTTATGAAGGCCAGAAACAGTTTGGCGAAGCTGCCCGGGTATACGAAAAACTTGCTGTAATTCAGCCCGACCGCGCCGAGGATTTTGAGCAACGCGCTACCGAATTACGCGCCCGTGCTGTCAACGAAAGCGAATAACTGCTAGAGCCCCAGCCATCTCGCTAAACGCTACATTGTGGTCATGGCGCCGTTGGTGTTGTACCTCGTCGCTATCCCCCCATTTTCCATGCAACAGAAAAAAAGCCGGCTTGTCGTTGGTATTATGAGCGGTACCTCGCTCGATGGTATAGATGCTGCCCTTGCCCGTATTGAAGGCTCTGGTGCAGGTGTTTCCGTAGAACTCCTTGGGTTTCGATCAGCTTCTTATCCGCCAGCACTGCGGCAACTGCTACTCGATAATTCCCAACCAGCCACTTCCTCGGTCCTTGCCATTTCCCAGTTGAATGTACGCCTTGCGCATGCGTACGCTGATGCCGTGCAGCAACTCCTTGCGTCGAACGATACGCCGCTGGAGGCTGTTGATGCAATTGGGTGTCATGGGCAGACTGTTTTTCACGTTCCCGATGCAGCTGATTGTGCCGGTATGCCTGTGCGCTCGACACTGCAACTCGGCGATCCGTCTACGCTGGCAGTGCTGCTTGGTAAAACCGTGGTAGGGGATTTCAGAATGGCTGACATGGCCGCCGGCGGCCAGGGAGCACCACTGGTGCCGTATTTTGATTACGTTTATTTTACGCATCCAACAGAACGCCGGGTGCTGGTTAACATCGGCGGCATAGGTAACCTTTCTGTGTTGCCTCCAGAAAACGCACACGGCAAAGTGCTTGCTTTTGATACCGGGCCCGGCAACATGGTGATCGATGCTGTTGTACGACATTTCTGGGACAAGCCGTATGACGAAGGTGGCCAATTAGGACGCCAGGGATCTATAAACCAGGCTTTACTTAAGTATTTGCTGGATGACGCCTACTATGACCGTCCACCACCCAAATCGACGGGCAGAGAGTTTTACACGCAAGGATATGTAGAGAAACTGTTGCAGCAGGCCGCAGATCTTGGCGTATCTCGCCCTGAAGATATTGTAGCCACCGTAGCAGCGCTCACTGTTGAAACACTCGCCGGCGCATTTGAAAACCACGTGCTTTCGGGTGGCTCCGTTGATCGCGTGATTGTTTCGGGTGGTGGGGTGCACAACGTGTGTATTATGGAGGGATTGCAGCAAAAACTTGCCGGTATCCCTGTGCAGCCCATGCAAGAGGTTGGGCTAAACCCTGACGCAAAAGAAGCTGTTTGTTTTGCCGTACTGGCCCACGAGACCCTCAATAAGGTGCCTTCAAACGTACCAAGCGCTACGGGTGCTACCCGGCCTGTAATCCTCGGGAAAGTCTGTTTGCCATCCTGACCCACCCCCTTGCGATTAGAAGGCAAGTTAGCGTTATTTCCACTCGTTTCTCACCATTTGGCCCCTAATTAATATTCGTATGCAGGAAAATCAAGCATTCACGCCGGTAACGGAAACAGGAGAGTTTGGTCTGATTGATCGCCTCGGAAATATTTTGGGTACCCCCTCCGACCCAACCGTTATCCGCACCATTGGTGATGATGCTGCCGTTTACAGTATCGGTGAGGGTAAGGTACACGTAGTGACTACGGATGCGCTCATTGAAAACATCCATTTTGATCGCACCTTTATGCCCATGGAGTTTTTGGGGGTAAAAGTGATGGCGGTTAATGTGAGCGATATCGTTGCGATGAACGCACGACCGCGCTATGCAACCATTGCAATAGGTTTGCCCCACGATGTGTCTGTAGAAATGGTTGAGTCGATTTACGCCGGCATCCAAAAAGCATGCAAGGCATACGGGGTTTCTATGATTGGTGGAGATACTACGGCAGCCCAGCGCATGACCATTTCGGTTACTGTTATTGGTGAAGCTGACGAAGAGGCTGTCGTTTACCGTCATGGCGCGCATATTGGAGATGTTGTTTGTGTGACGGGGGATCTTGGCGCTTCGTACGCCGGCCTCCGCGTGTTGCTTGAGCAGCGTGCTGCATTGCAGAAAAGTGGGTTGGACTTTGTGCCGGCGCTGGATGGGTTCCGGTATGCCATCCAACGTCACCTCACGCCTACGCCGCGCCTCACAGCCATCGACGTATTGCAGAAAGCAGGGGTTAAACCCTCCGCAATGATTGATATCTCAGATGGACTCGCTTCAGAACTTGAACACATTTGCCGGCAAAGCCATTGTGGTGCTACACTCAAGGCTGAAGATTTGCCGATTCATGAGCAAACCCGTGGTGCCGCCAAGCATTTTTCCCAGGATCCCGATACCTATGCGCTGTATGGAGGGGAAGACTATGAGTTGTTGATGACAATACGTCCCGATGATTACAAAAAAGTCCCGGCCGGTACACTTACTGCCATTGGTACCATTACGGACATGGAAGATATTCTGATTGAGACGCCGCAGGGCTCGAAGATTCATCTCAAAGGTCGCGGATACCAGCATTTTGGTGGGCCGTCAGATGTGTAGCTGAACGTATGCAATAAAAAAGGGCTGTACCTCATCGCGCGGTACAGCCCTTTTTTATTCTAACCTGGACGGTATGCTACGGGTGGTCCACACCGCAGAATACATGATTTTTAGTCCAGTTCTCCAGTATAGCTCGCCGATGTTTTGTACGCTGCAGGAAGTCTGGTGCATCCTGGCCGATAGGGGAGCCCGGTGGTGCGACAACCGTTCGCCAGGTTTCGGCAGGCTGGTATTCACGGGTCAGCACGCGTTGCACATCATCATAAATCATATCCCGGTGGGCAATGGTTTCGTTGTCTTTTCCTTTGCTGCGTTCGAGCCAGGCGAGAATTTCGCGCAAGTGCAAAATAACGCGGGCCCGTGTTGCAGGAGCAACATCTGATCTGGTGACCAACGAAAGTAATGCATCGGTCCATACTTGCTGTACAACCCGCTGTAATTCAGCGTCGTACGGATCTTTGGGCATCCGTGCTTTCCACACGCTATCAAAAATGCGTAATAAGACCTCGTTTGCACCGGGGAGTGCGGGATCAAAATCTTCCTGATAAATCAGGCGGGTGAGGCGCTGGGGGTTGGCAAGCAGATCGGCAACCATGCCTGCTGCAATGTGGGCCGGCGCATAAGGGTCAAACGTGAGACCGGTGTATCCGTCGAATAGCTCCCTGTTTTGGCCGTATCCGGGAGGGCGCGGTGGAAGCTGGGTCCTGAGGTTTTCCGGCAACCGTAAAGCGGTCGGCTTTATGGTTTCAAGGAGCGCGTCAACTGCCGCCAATTGCTCTTCGCCTGGAATTACAGCAGGTAGCCTGCGGGTATCATTGCGCATGGCGTAGCTGTAGTCTATGCCCCCAACAAGTTTCACCGCGGCTTCGATTTGAAAACGGTGGTGTAGGTAGAGCGGCACCAGCACTTCTTCCAACTGTGCAAGGGGCTGACTGGCTTTGATGTTGGCAATGCCAAAGCGGTTGAGCGCAATTTGTCGGATGCGCATGCTAAGGTCGAGTTGGTCAACCGGGTTGGTGCCGTTGTCCCACAAATGCCCAATGGGATGGGCACCACCCTGCGGGCGCGCATCAGTGTCTGTCAGGTAGTAGAATCCTTCCTCGTATGCTTTGTTGAGGATGGCATCGAGCTGTGTCCGCTCATCTTGGGTATCTGAAAACTGGCTGTAGCTGAACTTGACGGTGGTGATGTCCCAATCGCCGATGCCGGCATCATACGCCTCATTGATGGAGAGTTTGCCGTTGGCATCAAGCGTGACCAACGGCGCGGGGTAGTCCATAACCGATGCGCGGTTGTTTACAGATGCTGCAAAGTTGTGCATAAAGCCGAGGGTGTGTCCTACTTCGTGTGCTGATAGCTGTCGTAGGCGTGCTAGCGCCATTTGAAGCATGGGGTCGTTATCGGCCTGCAATCCGTTGCTGTTTTCTTCCGTGTCATAGGGGGCGAGCAGTCCTTCTGCAATGAGATAGTCCTGCCGTACGCGCAGCGAGCCCAGTGTTACGTGGCCTTTGAGAATTTCGCCTGTACGCGGGTCCTGAATGCTTCGTCCGTAGCTCCAGCCACGGGTTGAGCGGTGCACCCACTGGATCACGTTGTATCGGAGATCCATGGGATCTGCATCTTCTGGCATCACTTCAACGCGGTACGCATTCGAAAAGCCGGCGGCTTCAAAAGCATCTTCCCACCACCGTGCGCCGTCGAGCAGGGCGCTACGAATGGGTTCTGGGGTACCTCGATCGAGGTAATAGACAATAGGTTCAACCGGTTCGCTGACGAGTGCTTCAGGGTTTTTCTTTTCTAGCTTGTGCCGCGCCGTGTACCGAACTTCTTTGGCCTGGCTAACGGGGGTTGCGTAATCTACATAGGTGATGCCATATGCGCCCGACCGCGGATCAAAGAGGCGTGGGGTATAGCTCCCCAATTCTGGAAGCATCACAAACGATTGCCGCAAGCGCAGCGTGACGGCATTGGGGGTTGCTGCGACCTCGCGCACATAGCGCCCAGGATTATCTGAAAGAAACGTGAGTTGTGCTTCCAGTTCGGTGTTTTGGGGGAAAGACTTGGTCATGGCGAGGTGGGGGGTGCTGCGGGTTGCGTCCAGCTTGAAGTTGCCCTGCTTCATGTTGCCGAGCCGGCGTGTAATGCCCATCACATCGCGTAGCATAAAGCTGGTTGCATCAACCAGCACGCTGCTATCTGTTGTAGCGGCGGCTTTAAAGCCCCAGAGAATGCCAGGGGCAAAGGCGTCACGCACAGCTTTCTGCTCATCCGGATTGTCGCTGCTTGCGCGGTAGCGCAGGTTTGGCGTAACCATGAGCACCTTGGGGCCGACCCGCTTGAACTGCACAACATTTTCATCGCCAAGCAGGCCGCGGTCAAGGCCGATGTCGTTTGAGCCCAGACCGGCTGGGAGAGAGGTTACATAAAGCAGGTCGGTATCCCATTTATTTATTTCCAGCCACACTTTGCCGGCTTTTTCATCCCAGTACACAGGGATAAACCCGTCTTTCTTTTCAAATCCTTTTGTTTTTTCTTCGATGGCGGGTAGCTCCTGGCCGTAGAGCGGGGCAACAAATCCGGTCAACAGGAGGAAGAGAATCGGGAGAAATCTGCTTTTCATGGCGAAGCGGTTTGTAGGGTTGCGATGCTACGTTTATCAAGTTTAACAATACTACACATGGTAACGCAACCGAATGTAATGCCCGACGGACATATTTATGTAGCAGAAAGGGGAAGGATGTGTTTGTGGTAATACGTAATGCTGCGCCAGGGCTTATTTAAGCAATTGTAGTGGGGTCTAAAAGGTAATATTGTAGCTTTCGTGTTACTTCTTTTCCCGAAATCCAGGTTTCTAGTGACCAAAATACAGGTATAGCGTTTCTTTCAGGCTCTTTTCTCCGAATTGGACTGGTTTTCTCTTCTGGTCGAATCACGCACAGGCAGTACCCCCCTCCACCTACCCCATGAGCCTGTACGCGTCAGCTATCGCAACTTATCTGTACCCGCTGTATGTCATTTGCTCCCCCCTTAAAGCAAACGCCGTTCTTTATCCTTTTTGCTGTACTGCTTGTATTACTGACCGCATCCTTCAGTCCGGAAGCATCAGGCGCAACGCGCATAGTTACAAATCCGCGTATTGTAGATGTGAGTGTAGACAGTCCCTATGTAGGTGTCGGCGAAGTCTTTGAAGTGGCGATTAACGTCAATGACGTTTCTGGATTGGGCATCACAGCGTTCAATCTGGCCCTTACCTACGACGCCAGCTTGCTAACAGCTTCTGCTGTTGCTATAGAAGGCACGATGAGTGGCACAGCAAATATGACGCTGGTGTACAACGCTGATGATGCAGGTCGTATAGCCATTGCTGCGGCGGGTGTCGACGCGCTTGCCGGCGCCGGCGGCCTGGTGATCATCACCTTTGAAAGCCTGGCTACCGATGGCATTTCTAGTCTTGTATTTGAAGCAATCACCTTCAATGAAGGGAATCCGGCTGCAACCGGGAATGACGGTAGCGTAACGGTTACTTCTGCGCTGGCTGGTGATGCGTCACTGAACGGCGAAGTCTCAGCCTTTGATGCGGCAATGGTATTGCAGCATGCTGCGTTCATCGACACGCTTTCAACGCCCTCCTTTATTGCTGCTGATGTATCGGGCAATAGCGAGGTTTCATCGTTCGATGCTGCACTTATCCTGCAGCGTGTGTCCGGGCTGGTTGACTGTTTTCCTGTGGATGGTGGATGTGCCTCAAAACACCAGGGTGATCAGGTGATTGATGCGGCTTTTAGCTGGGGCCCGGTAGCGCCAGATGGTATGCTTGTACACATCCCTCTTATACTCGACCATGTATCCGGAAGCGTACACGCACTCACCTTCGAGATCATTGCCAGCGAGGAAATTGATTTTACATCCGATATTCGCACCCGTCTGCCAGAAGGATGGATTGTTTCTCGTGGTGAAAACGCCGCCGGCCACACGCACATTACGATGGCTGGCCTGACGCCCCTGTCAGCTGATACACTGCTAATCCTGCAGACTGGTGCTGATGCAGCGATCAAAGCGACCGCCCGATTGAATGAGCAGACGCCACAAGTGCTAGATGCGCCGGCCCTCGATGCCATACCCACCCAGTTTGCGCTACAGCAAAATTATCCCAACCCATTTAACCCGGTGACAACCATACAGTATGCGATTGAGCAAGACGTAGAGGTGACACTTGTCGTCTACGACATGCTGGGACGCGAAGTAGAGCGGTTGGTAGATGGGCTTCAAAACGCCGGCACCCACAACGTGTCTTTTAATGCCCAGGCACTGTCGAGCGGTATGTATGTTTACCGGCTCGTTGCCGGGTCATATGCACAAACAAAGCAGATGCTGCTGGTGAAATAGTTTTCCAGATTTTCCTCTAGAAAAGCACTTCTCCCCCCGCACTTCTTTCATCCGACCAGGCTAGCGAGGCCGCACCATGCAAATCAGGTGCGGCCTCGATTTTTTAGCGCGATTTTTCGATGATTAAAGCCACAAATGGCAACATTTTCCCACTTTTGCTGATCCAGGACGCAAAAATGGCTTTGGTAGCCACTTTCAGGTTCCAGTTTCGTAAAAATTTCCCAATTCTTTGAGATCTTCCTGAAGGAACGAGAGTAGGAGACGCAGCAGATCAGCTATCGCTGCTTTGAGTATATATTTTTCAGTGATAGAACGAGCGCATCGCTGACCTTCCTCCGCCTTCAACGACTTATTTAGTAGAGCATAGATCCTTCATGGAAGCAACCAAAACGATGACCAAAGGGCAGGTTGTACAAATCATTGGCCCCGTAGTAGACGTAGAATTTGAAGCCAGTGCAGTTCCTGAAATTCTTGATGCCTTGAGCATTGCCCGAGAGGGTGGTGATGCGCTGGTACTTGAAGTACAGCAGCATCTCGGCGAGAACCGGGTAAGAACCATCGCAATGGATTCTACGGACGGTTTGACCCGTGGCACTGAAGTAGTGAACACTGGCCAGGCAATCGCAATGCCAATCGGCGAAGATATCCGCGGCCGCCTGTTCAACGTGGTTGGGAAAGCCATCGATGGCCTGCCTCAGCCAAAAGGCGACGCCCGCCGGCCAATTCATGCAGAGCCACCGTCCTTCGACGACCTCGCAACCTCTACCGAAATCCTCGAAACGGGCATCAAGGTAATTGACATCCTCGAGCCTTATTCTCGTGGTGGTAAAATTGGTTTGTTTGGTGGTGCTGGTGTAGGCAAGACTGTATTGATCATGGAACTGATCAACAACATCGCTAAAGAGCACGACGGCCTGTCTGTGTTTGCCGGTGTTGGTGAGCGTACCCGTGAAGGAAATGACCTGCTCCGCGAGATGCTGGAAAGTGGTGTAATCCAGTATGGAGAAGATTTCCTCCATGCAATGGAAGAAGGAGAATGGGACCTTTCCAAAGTTGATCTCGACAAAATTAAAGAGAGTAACATCGCCCTGGTATTTGGCCAGATGAACGAGCCGCCAGGCGCCCGCGCCCGCGTTGCCCTGTCCGGCCTTACAATTGCAGAGTACTTCCGCGATCTTGGTGGTCGTGACGTGCTCTTCTTTGTAGATAACATTTTCCGCTTTACGCAGGCCGGCTCTGAAGTATCAGCGCTTCTTGGTCGTATGCCTAGCGCTGTAGGATACCAGCCGACGCTTGCAACGGAAATGGGTGAGATGCAGGAACGCATTACTTCTACCAAAAACGGTTCAATTACATCAGTGCAGGCCATTTACGTACCTGCTGATGACTTGACTGACCCTGCGCCTGCTACAACCTTTGCGCACCTTGACGCCACAACGGTACTCTCGCGTCGTATCTCTTCTCTGGGTATCTACCCGGCGATTGACCCGCTTGATTCTACCAGCCGTATCCTTGATCCCCGCGTCATTGGCGATGATCATTACAACACGGCACAGGCGGTTAAAGAACTCCTGCAGCGGTACAAAGAGCTTCAGGATATTATTGCTATCCTTGGTATGGATGAATTGAGCGACGAAGATAAAGAAGTTGTAGGCCGTGCACGTCGCGCTGAGCGCTACATGTCTCAGCCATTCTTTGTTGCTGAGCAGTTCACTGGTACCCCGGGCCGCTACGTGAAGCTTGAAGACACCATCCGTGGCTTCAAAATGATCATGAACGGCGAGCTTGACCACTATCCTGAATCTGCCTTCCTGATGAAAGGCACCATTGAGGAAGTGATCGAGCACGGAGAAAAACTGCTCGCAGAAGGATAATCAATTGGTTGACGGTTGCAGGTTGAACGGGCAAGTATAATTTGCTGCTCAGCCTTGCACCGGTAACAGCAAACCTGTACGCATTAGAAATGGCTGGAACTATCTACGTCGACATTGTATCGCCAACAGGCAGCGTATTCAAAGGGGAAGCAGAACGCGTGCGTGCACCTGGTATCCAGGGCGCATTCGAAATCCTGCACAACCATGCGCCGATGATCGCAGCAATCGAACTGGGGCCGTTGTTTGTAACGCTTACCTCAGGTGACCGTGTTGCTTTTGCTACCAGTGGCGGCTTTGTTGAAGTACTGAACAACACCGTAACGGTGCTTGCAGAGACGGCTGAGCCGGCTTCAGGCATCGACATTGATCGCGCCAAAGCCGCAGAGGCCCGCGCCCTTGAAAAGATGTCTTCAGGTGATGACGCTGAGCGTCGTAAAGCGCAGCAGTCACTCGAGCGGGCAAGGTTGCGGATGAGCATGGGCAATGTCGGCGGTAAACGCGCCAACTAATCCTACGCTGCGCAGCAAGCCTGTAATAATTATTTGGAAAACTGAAGCCATTTCTTTAAGAAGAGATGGCTTTTTGTTTTTTCCGTAAGACGACGCTATACCATGCAGATTTCTGACCTCCCTACGCCCTGTGTACTGATCGAAAACAGCCGGCTTGAAACCAACCTGCGTGTGATGCAGGAGAAAGCTAACACAAACGGCGTGGACCTTCGGCCGCACACCAAAACCCATAAATCTGTTGCCATTGCACAAAAGCAGATGGCACAAGGCGCCAGCGGCCTCACGGTTGCCAAAGTGGGGGAAGCAGAAATTTTTATGGAAAATGGGTTCTCTGATGTGCGGATTGCCTACAATGTGGTCGGGCAAGAGAAACTGGCCCGTGTGCATCAACTGATGTCAAAAGGACGCATTTCTTTTTGTGTTGATACCCTGGAGGGAGCACAGCAGGCTTCAGATTTTTTTGCTTCGCTTGGGGAACGGGCTGAGGTGCTTATTGAGGTAGATTGTGGCTACGGACGCTGTGGTGTGCGCTGGGACCAACAGCAAAGCCTTGATTTTGCTCGTGCTGTAGGTGACCTGCCGGGCTTAAAACTCACGGGCATCCTTACCCACGCCGGCAACGCCTATGCCGGACCAGCATCGGATGAGGAATCCCTTGATGGGTCGCTCAAGCGAGTTGCCACAGAGGAACGGGACCGCATGCTTGAATTTGCGGCCGCAATGCACGCTGCCGGCGTCAATGGGGTTATGCCAAATGCTGTAGGAGGACGCTTTGAAATCAGTATAGGCTCAACGCCTTCCATGAAATACTTCGAGAACGCGCAACATCAAGGGTTTACGGTAACCGAAATAAGGCCCGGCAATTACCCTTTTAACGATGCCATTCAGCATGCGCTCACGGTTGCGCCGCTCAAAGACTGCGCCCTCACGGTTTATGCAACTGTAGTGAGTAAACAACGCAATTCAGACGGTAGTGAGCGGCTCTTCCTGGATGCCGGCCGCAAAGTATTTACGGGTGATGAAGGATACCTGACCAGGGGCTATGGTATTATCCTCTACAATGCGCGTGCGATGCATGCACTGCCCCATGCATCCATTACAGGCCTTTCTGAAGAACATGGCTGGGTACGCGTACCCGGTGCCTCAACCCTCGAAGTTGGCAACACAGTTCGGGTGGTCCCCAATCATGCGTGTGTTGTGGTAAATAACCTGGACCAGTTTCACCTGGTTGATGGGAATGAGGTCGTTGGAACACTGCCCGTTGATGCACGAGGTAGGGTTGCATAGAAAAGCCCTTTTTTGGTGAAGATTTTACTTTTAATCGTTTATCTTCTTAGGTTGAACGAATAAAGTAACCCGGCCACTAACTCACATTTTACTATGGGTAACAACAAAATTATTATTGCCGGCCTTGTTGGCGGTGTTGTAGCATTCTTTGTAGGCTACCTGATCTGGGGCATTGCCCTTGCACAGTTTGCTGTTGATAATGCTGGAACTGCTACAGGCGTAGGGAAAGAAGCACCAGATTTCTGGGCGATCATCCTTGGCTCGCTGGCAAGCGGATTCCTGATTTCTACCATCTTTGGCCGCTGGGCCAACATCAGCACCTGGAAAACAGGTGCGACTGCTGGTGCACTGATCGGTTTTCTGGTAGGCGCACACGTCAACTTTATCGAGTTTGGTAGCAGTCACATTACAACAATACCGCTGGTACTGGCTGATATTGTTGGGTATGTCTTGATGTTTGTTGTCGTCGGCGCTGTTGTAGGTATCATGCTCGGACGTGGTATCGAGAAACTGGAAGAAGTGACGGCGTAATCCAACATGCGAATCTGTTGTCGCCAGACCCGTAATACGATATACCCCCCATCCGTTGCTGGTTTTGCGCAATAGTACGCAAAAAAAGGCATCCTGCAAACTGCAGGATGCCTTTTTGATGTTCTGCTATATCTTTTGTCCTATCGAAGAATTTTGAATTTGATCGGGTGC
>JBCCIM010000202.1 GCA_039111535.1 Bacteroidota bacterium
GAAGATTCTGCTTTCTTGGCTTCAGCTTCGTCTCTTTTGCCATCTTTGAACAATTGCCCGATTGATTTGGCAATGCCGTTTGCAGAAGTTTGGATTTCCTGGAGCTTTGTAAGGGTCTCCCGTCGTTCTGTATCTAGTTGGAGAATTTGGTCAATAAGCTCGGTTTCCTGGTAGCCTTTATCAAGCATAGCCTGACGGACCCGGGCGGGCTCGTCACGCAAAATTACAATGTCAATCATTAAAGTCAGGATGTTGAAACAGGAAGTCCCAGACGTGCACCCAGGTGAGCAAGAGCCTTTTCTGTGCTTTTCGGGCGGTAGCCTAATTCAGTCTCTGCTTTCAAAACAATGAATCCCGTTGTTGGCGGGCGAGCGGCAGTTTGACTGAATGTAGAACTGTTTGCACGTTCTATCAGCGACGCATCTAAATCGAATACGGCAGCAATCTTTTGGACAAAATCATAGATCGACAAAAATTCGCGACCAGAAAGGTGATACACGCCTTGTTTGTCGAAACGTACCAGCCGTTGCAATCCTTCCGCCAGGTCGGGTGCATACGTTGGTGTCCGCCATTGATCGTCTACGATGCGTATAGTGTTCCCTGATGAGAGCTGATTGATGGCCCAGAGCACAATATTTGATCTGCTTAATGCCTCACCTGTGCCAAAGACGAGTACAGTACGCGCAATAGCCCAGTTACGCAAGCCCGACTTACGAATGGCATTTTCTGCCGCCAGCTTCGATCGGCCATAGAAGTTTACTGGATTCGGGCGGTCTTCTTCTTTATAAGGTCCATGCTCACCATCAAATACAAAATCAGTTGAGACCTGGATGAGTTTTGTGCCGTGCTGCTTGCACAAGCGAATGAGTTGCTCTACCGCTTCGCAGTTCACATCCCAGCAAGCCTGTCGCTCAATTTCGCAATGGTCCACATTCGTGATTGCCGCGCAGTTGATCACGACATCGGGCGTGAAGTCCATGAAGATATTTTTGACGTCCTCATGGTTTGTAAGGTCGAGAGACACGTAACCGCATGAACCAACATTGAAGCGCGCGTCTATGTCGCGGCCTGTAGCCAGGATGTCATAATCAGGATGCCGGCTCAGCACACTGACCAGTTCCTGCCCCAACAATCCGTTGGCTCCTGTAATTAATACGCGTTTATATAACATGGTTAAATAGCTTCAGTCTCTGCTTGCGTGCTACGTGGTTTACGTACGGCGCACAAGATAGTGTAAAATGTTGAGACCTCAAGGGCAGAAATGGACCGTTGGAAGTGCGGCAGATGGTTTCTATAGGTAGGCGCATGGTTGTGCCTTGTTCCTGAAGTTAACAGCCGGCCGCGGGCCTCGATTGGTGCAATGCGTCAAAAAATGCAGTATAGAGGCTAAAAGAAATACCTGAGTCCTACTGCACCACCGAGCGTTACCTCACGCTTGGGCATTAGTTTAACGCCTGGGAGGGCCTGGAGAAAGACTTCAAATTTTTGTGTGAAAAAGTTAAGCCCCGGCATTACACTCGCGCTAATGCGGAGATCTGACTTCTCTTCGTCAACTTCACGGCCAATATCCATGCCAGGGCCAATAAAGAAACGCAAGGGCGAATCGGGTATAGGGTACTCGTAGGTTACATGCATACTATATAATAAAAACCGCTCGATGCTCCAGGACCCCAGAAAAACGACCCCGATGTCTCTGCTTGGATAATATTTAAGCGTAAACCCGCTGGGATTTCCTACCTGGGCACCCAGGCCCAGTGCCCGGGAAGAGGTACCGGATTGTGCGATGGCTGTTGGTGTGTACGCAGATGCAATACACAGACAAATGCTGGCTGCCAGTATTGGGGTCAGGCGTTTAAGGAAAGGGATACGCGGGCACATCATGAATAGGGCTGCATGAATAGGGGGCTGCCGGGCTATTCCTGAGCTACAGGTGCAGGGTGCAGGTCACCTTTGATATGCTTGGCGTCGCTAATATTCATTCTGCCGGCTACGATAAGCCGTAGCTCGCGTCGTTTGGCTGCGGCTTCAAAGCGTGCTTGCTCTTCTGGGCTCTCTGGCACGATGGCCGGCACCGGGGTGGGGCGGTTGGTTGCATCAACAGCTACAAAAGTGTAATACGCCCGGTTACATTTACGGCGCGTCTGTTCTATGGCATTTTCAGCCCAAACATTGAGCTCCACTTCCATAGAGGTACGGAAGGCCCGGTTTACCTGCGACTCAATGACAACGATCTCCCCCTGGCGAATTGGAGATTCAAACTCAACAGAATCCACGGCAGCTGTCACACAGATTCTGTTGGTATGCCGTTGGGCCGAAATGGCAGCGCTTATATCCATGAGATACAGCAGCCGGCCACCCATCATGTTGCCGAGGTTATTCGTGTCGTTGGGGAGTACAATCTCGCTGGTGATGGAGCGGGATTCGCTAACGGTTTTTGCTTTATCCATGGTATCGGGGGTTACCCGGCGATCAGGTTTTCTGTTTCTTTTTCTTCGCAGCAGGGAAGAGGACGTTGTTGAGAATCAGGCGGTATCCGGGGGAGTTTTTGTGGAGTGCCAGATCCGTTGGTGGATCACCCACAAAGTGCTGATAATCCTCGGGGTCGTGGCCGGCGTAAAACGTAAACGTCCCCTGGCCATACGAGCCGTGGAGGTAACGCACTTCATCCCTGCCCGGTGCTTCAGCGAGGATTACCACGTTGGGTTTGATAAACTGTTTCTCAAAATTTGTCGTCTGTCCTATAAAACCGCGTACCGTTGCCACATGGTTTTGCGTGAGCATGGTCGGAACGGGGTCCCATTTTGCGCTGAATTCAAAGATTGTGAAGTAATCCAGCGCGGGGTTGCGCAACTGGGGGGGCGGAGGTCCTGTGTCGATATCGGAATGCTCGTATTGCTGGGCGTTGAAATTTGGCCTGAAATTATGAAACGCAAAGGTCTGGCTATAATCTAGTTTCGACAATGCGTCGGGGTCGATCGGGTCGCCGTCGTATTCTGCTGGCACAATGTCGGTATTCAGGGCCGCGGACGCAATGTCAAAGGTGTCCGTACCAGAGCACATCGCGAAGAGGAAGCCGCCATTGGTTACGTAGTCTCTGATGGTCTGGGTAACAACCAGCTTGAGTTCGCTCACTTTGCGGAAGCCATGCCGGCGTGCGGCAGCTTCTGCCTGGCGCTGCTGCTCGATGTACCAGGGCATTGAACGGTATTGAATAAATTTGCCAAATTGCCCGGTGAAGTCTTCATGATGCAAATGAAGCCAGTCGTAATTGGCCAATTCTCCTTCCATAACGTCGTCATCGTAGACCATCTCGTATGGTACTTCAGCATAGTTCAATGCAAGCAGTACCGCATCATCCCAGGGCAATGTTTGCTGGGGGGCATACACGGCGACGCGTGGGGCCTTTTCAAGCCGCACGAGCGATGTGTTGTTGGCTTCACTTTCAACCTCCGAAATGACACTGGCCGTTTGGGCGCCGCCCAGTTTTTCGCTGTAAACTCCGCGAATGCGCAGTTCTTGTTCAATTTCGTTGTCGAAGGGCAAGAGGAAGGAGCCGCCGCGGTAATTCAGCAACCAGTCAACAGTGACTCCACGTTGCAGTGACCAGAAGGCAATGCCATACGCCTTCAGATGGTCCGACTGACGGGCATCCATCGGTATAAGAATGTCCTGTGCATGCACCTGGGTTGCGGGTCGGCTGAGGCCGAGCAACATCAGACAGGTTAACAAGAAGCAAAATTGGAGTGTTCTTTTAAGATACATCGTTTATGGGGTTGCCAGTTATCTGCTGTGCGATATAACTATAGAAGTAATTAGGTACCGTCTCCTCTTAACATGCGTATTCGGTCGCGCGCCTGGCTTGCCAGCAATGAGGTCGGATGTTCAAGCAGCAACTTACTGTACGTTTCAGCTGCCTTGTCATCATCGCCAAGTTGCTGCTCGTAAATTTCTGCTGCTGTAAATAGACTACGGTCAACCAGGAAACTGGTTGGGTGGATGAGATGAAATTCGAGGAAGGCCTGTAACGCAGACTCAGTTTCACCAATTTCGCGCAGGGTAGTGGCGCGTAGGAAACGGGCGTCATCTGCCAGCGCGTGGCTGCCAAAGCGAAGCAGCAAATCATCGAGGCCGGCCAGGGCTATATCATAGGTGCGCTGCCGTTTTGCCAGTGAAGCTGTTGCGTAAAGGTTCAGCGGGGTATTGAGCGAATCGGGGCCTTTGTTCTCGAATAGTAAAACTTTCAGCTCTATCGCATCATTTGCTATATCTGTAGATGTATTTTCATTCATCACCTGCGACAGGGTGAGTGAAGCATCAAACTCTCCTTCGTAAAAGTGGATGAGGGCCAGCTGAAACCGGGCTTTTTCTGCAAGTTCACCGATGCGCAGTTTTTCTTCCAGTCGGGTGAAAATCAGGCGGGCTTTGTCCAGGTCGCCGCGCATTACAGCAATGCGGCCGAGGTCAAAATCAGCGTCATTGGCAGCGCTGCTGCTGCCAAATTCATTGAGTACTTCGAGCAGCGTTGCTTCAGCATCTCCGAGATTGAAAAATACATCCTGTTGGAGCCGGCCCATGCGTTTTAACACTTCAGGGTAGTACGGATGGGTAGGGTATTGCTGGAGGAATACCTGGTAAGCGGCAAAAGATGCCTCGTAGTTCGGGGCTGAGATTCGCGTGCCCGATTCGTCGAAAGCCCGTTCCAGTAATTCCTGGGCGCGTTGTTCGTGCATTTCTGCGAGGCCCATCTGGGCTTCGGGTGCTGACGGAGCATCGGGGTAGCGTTCCAGAATTTCTGCGAAGGCAGCTGAAGCCGGCTCATAAGCCGCAGCATCGGCAGCCTGTTTGGCAAAACTGAATAAAATCCCGCCATTCTCCTGTTCAAGCCTGTCGATGGCTCTGTATACATTCAGGGCTTCGCTATACTGGGCGTTTTCCATATAAAGCCACCCGAGTAACTCTCTGTAAGAGCGATTTAGCGGCGTCTCGCGGACAACGTCCTCTACAATAGGAATACTTTTGTCAAGCACGCCTTCCTGATCAATAAAGCGACCAAGCCGGCTGCGTACAAAGCTGAGTTGCCGTTCATTGTTTTTTAGCAACCCTACGTATTCCTGCATCGCTTTGTCATGCGCATTGGTCAGACTATATAGATAAGCCAAATCCATCTGGAATTGGTCTTTACTATTCAACTTCTCCCGGCCTTGCTCGAGAATGCTGACCGCGCGTTCAAAAAGCCGCACCCGCGACAAAGACTGAAAAACTACCCGGTAAGAATTGGCGTGGTTAGGAGCTGCTGCAATTGCTTCGTCCCACGAGGCATAAGCTGCCTGCTCGTCTCCTTTTAGAAATTGTAAACGGGCTTTTTCGGAAAACAAGAGTACCGGATTTGCATCCAACGCAAGCCGCTGGTCTACGAGGGCAATGGCTTCGTCATACATTTTGACGTTTTCGTACCCTTCTTTTAGCTTCTCGTAGAATACATGCGTTGCTGGACTGGCTTCATAGAGGTCTTCCAGGAGTCCGATTGCGCGGTCGAACTGGCCGGCGCGTAAATACGATTCTGCCAGTTGGAAGCGGGCTACCTGTGTGCTATCCATCTGTTGCGCGTGTACTGGTTGTACAGGCGCGCAAACCAACAGGAGTAGGAACGCAGGAATTAATACATACAGTCGTCTATCCATATACCAAAGGTGCCACTCCGTCTTCGGAGGTAGCAGCTAGTTCATATCAGCCAATACGAGGTTGATGTAACGTACAAAAACCGTGCTGTACTGACACAGCATTATTTACATAGCATTTACTTGCAGACGATGAACACGGCGTTTTGTTTGTGTGGATGGCTGAATTTAATTTACATTACCATCTTTCGAGATATTTATCTCTAAAAATACCATAAATATAAATGCCCATCGCATAATTTTGACGGTTCGTAGCAGGATATCAATTAATGGATATAATCCCACATTGCATCCGTTTTGAGCCAGACGTTAGAGCTATTGTCATTAACCAGATTGTTTGGCTTCCAGCTGACAACCGTTAACCTTGAAACGCTTAACAAGCCGTCAAAATTGTTTGTAGGGTATCGTAACATTGTTTAACTCCATTATGAATACCAGGGAAGGACTAAAGGGGAATGCCTAGGCAGATAGCAGTACTTGGCTCAACAGGATCAATTGGCACACAGACGTTGGAAATTGTGCGCCTCTTTCCGGATAAATTGCAGGTGTGTGCCCTTGCAGCGAATCGCAATGTAGCGTTGCTGGCTGAGCAGGCAGCAGAATTCAGGCCGGCCTGTGTTGTCATTGGAGATGCCTCTTGTTATGAGGCATTAAAGGAGCAGGTAGCACATTTGCCTGTTGAGGTGCTTGTTGGGGCAAAAGGCCTCGATGCTGCAGCCCGCATGCCCGAGGTACACACGGTTGTCGCTGCGCTGGTTGGTTTTGCCGGGCTTGCTTCCGTAGTGGCTGGCATCAAAGCGGGTAAAGAAATTGCCCTGGCAAACAAAGAGACGCTGGTTGCAGCCGGCGCACTTGTCAACGAACACCTGGCTGCGCTTGGCGGCACGATGGTGCCTATAGACAGTGAGCACTCGGCCATTTTCCAGTGCATGGTAGGGGAATCCGATAAAACAGTTGAAAAAATTACCCTGACGGCATCCGGCGGACCATTCCGGACACGCACTGCCGCTTTTGAAACAATTACACGGGCGGAAGCCCTGGCCCATCCAAACTGGTCTATGGGGGCAAAAATAACAATCGATTCCGCCACCATGATGAACAAGGGCCTGGAAGTGATCGAGGCCCGTTGGTTGTTCGATTTGCCAGCTGAACAAATTGATGTCCTCGTGCATCCCCAGTCGATTGTGCATTCGCTTGTCACCTTTAATGATGGCTCTACAAAAGCCCAACTGGGCGCGCCAGACATGCGGGTGCCCATTCAGTATGCTTTGAGCTATCCTGATCGTTGGTCCGCACCACATCCGCGCATCGACTGGATGAAAAATGCGTCACTCACATTTGAATCTCCTGATTTTGATCGTTTTCCTTGTTTGCGACTGGCTTTTGAGGCCCTGGCGGCTGGCGGGGCGGCGCCGGCGGTTTTGAATGCTGCAAACGAAGTTGCTGTGGGCAGATTTCTGAAAGACGACATTCGCTTTGTGGATATCCCCATACTCATCGAGGCAGCCCTGGCGCGCTTTTCTGCTGCTTCTTTTAATACCCTCGAGGAGCTTGTTGACCTGCATAATGCAGTACAGGCTGTGGTGTTGGAACTCAACCGTACTACGACCAATTGAATACCCCTTAGGCGCAGACTACATGCGCCGCTAGATTCGATAATTTGTTGTTTAAAGTTGTAGTGTTGGGTAGTCAGGATCTTAACTTTAGGGCTATTCTCTATTGCAGCTGCGCGGCTGCCTGGCAGTGTTTTATTGCTTAAAGGCAGCGCTTCATAGATCATTTAATGCCACCCCTCGGGATGGCTCATTCGCTTTGTCTTGTACTGGGCTGTTTGATTGATACATCAGATTGATTGATACATCAGAAGGCTGTCGGGTCGACAGCCTCCAGGCCGCCTAACAGACAGGGTCACATGGAATTCGCTTTGGAAATTCTTGCAACAATAGGCTGGGTATTGCTGGCCATTACAATTCTTGTATTCGTACATGAAATGGGCCATTTCCTGACGGCCAAGATGTTTAACATGCGCGTGGACAAGTTTTCTGTGGGCTTTCCGCCGAAAATCTTGGGTACAACCATTGGGGAGACGGAATATGTGCTCGGCGCAACGCCGCTGGGTGGGTATGTGAAGATCGCCGGCATGGTGGATGAAAGCATGGATACGGACAATCTCCAACAAGAACCCGAACCATGGGAATTCAGGGCAAAACCCGTTTGGCAACGGATAGTTGTGATTACTGCCGGCGTCATATTTAACATCATTCTTGCGGCCATTATCTTTATCAGCCTCAAGTATGCTTATGGTGACAATTACATTCCTGCTGAGAATGTTGAGCAGGTTTACATCCAGGATGGCTCCATTGCGCATGATATCGGGTTGCGTACCGGAGACCGCATTGTGTCCGTTGGTGGTAAAGAACTGGAGCGGTTTAGTGACCTCGAAGAATTTACCTTGCTTTCAGATCCGCTGACAATTACAGTGGAGCGGGGAGGCGAGCAGCTTACTTATGAGGGGCCTGACGACATCATGACCCGCATGGGCAAAGCTGGCGACGACCGGTTGGGTGTTGAAATTCATCCAAGTGTGATTTTTAATGCCGAAGAGGGGATGCCGGCCGGCGACGCAGGTATGCAGCCTTTTGATAACATCACGTCCATTGCCGGCTCACCCGTGTCCTTCTGGATCGAAATTGTCAACATCATGGGTACCGTAGACGGCTCACCCATCCCGGTTACCTGGGAGCGTGAACTGAGCCGGGCAGATACGGCTGCAGCCCTTGCAGAGAATACCCGCCTGGTGGCCGTGAATGGCGATGTTGCTACATATGAGGCAACCATTGCGCCTTCTTTTGATGAGGCTGGCGAAAAATACATGTTGGGCGTAGCCCCACCAGCTGGTGAAGTGCTTGCCGAAGTAATCGGCGTGCGTATGGAGCAGGTACCCATCGGCCGGGCAGTTGTCCTTGGTATGGAAGAGACCTGGACCAACTCCATTGCAATTGTAACAAGCCTCAAGAAAATTTTTAGTGGCCGCGAAGACTTCCGGGAAAATCTGGGCGGGCCGGTTAAAGTGGCACAGGTAACAAAACAGGCGGCAGATGCCGGCGCCTTTTCTTTCTGGCGCATTGTTGCTCTTTTGTCAATCACCCTCGCAATTATGAATATCTTGCCTATCCCTGCCTTAGACGGAGGGCACTTGATATTCCTTATCTACGAAGGCATTACCCGCAGAGAGCCTTCGCTCAAAGTCAGGATGTGGCTGCAGCAAATTGGTATGGTGCTGCTGCTGGTCTTCATGACCTTCCTGGTATTTAACGACATTCTCCGCCTGTGATTCTCACCCTTTCACATCACAAGCGAACAATTTCTTACTGAGCGTACTCGTGCAACAGGACACCATGACGGATGTAGTTGAGCAGCCTTTAACAGAAGATGCTGCAGCACAGGCAGCCTTGCAGCAACAAGGCGCTATCCCCAAACACATAGCTATCATTATGGATGGCAATGGCCGTTGGGCCAAGAAAAGGGGTAAGATGCGTGTTTTTGGTCATTATGAAGGCGTTGAGTCGGTTCGAGATATTACGGAAGCGTGTGCCCAGCTTGGCGTTGAATACCTGACCCTGTACACCTTCAGTACGGAGAATTGGAACCGGCCATCCAGCGAAGTGGAAGCGTTGATGACCTTGCTGATCCATACGGTGAAGCGTGAGCGCAATACGCTGCTCAAAAACAACATTCGGTTGCGGGCAATTGGAGATATCGACCAGTTGCCGGCAGCATGCCGCAAAGAATTTGCAGACTGTATCGCTGAAACCGAAGAAAATTCGCGGATGACGCTCAACCTGGCGTTATCTTACAGTGGCCGTTGGGACCTCGTGAAAGCAACAAAAGCCATCGCCCAGCGCGTAAAAAATGGCGAATTGTCTGAAGAGGACATCGACGAAACCGTTATCGGCAATCATTTATCGACAGCAGGATACCCTGATCCCGATTTGCTCATCCGCACAGGAGGCGAGTTGCGGGTGTCAAATTTCCTGCTTTGGGAGATTGCCTATTCAGAATTATTTATTACAGACGAATTCTGGCCCGAATTCAGAAGAAACAGCCTTTACGGTGCTATTCGGGAATACCAGCAGCGCGACCGTCGATTTGGTCGCATAAAGCCCTGATTCCACCCATACTATCAGGCAAAATCATCACCCATCAAGGCAGCTTAACTGTTGATAAATTCATTCACAGTTGATTGCTGACTACCAAAATACGCGTTAGTTTTGATACGCCTGTGCAAGTTGCAATAAATGCAGGGTTTAGGCGTTAATAGAACGTGTGCGTGTTGAAACGAAACCAAGCCAGATACCTCTAAGTGTAAGATGGCTGCTGTACATGTTGATGTACACACCGTATTTGAACCACAATCGTAGTTATTCGGTACTGCTTGCGCGTACTTACTACATACAGTATGCGCCGGCAATCCGTTAACAAAGACAATCCAAAAGCCCTCTGCGTCTTCATGGCCCAAAGAAATATTAAAGTAGCATCCGCGTTTGTAGTCTTGGCCTTGCTCTTTACAGGTGTAGCATTCGGGCAGAATGCGCCTGGCCAATATTCCGCTGATCCCGTTCCTTTTATGGAGCCGCCGCGACAACTGGAGGTGAGCACCATCCGCGTAGACGGGACGGAGAGTGAGACTACACGGTCATTTATTGTCCAGACGAGTGGAATAGAAGTGGGCCAGCAGGTGACTGTGCCTGTTGATCCTGCATTTGGTGAAGCAATTCGGTCGATTTTCCGCCTCGGAAGCTACGAGGACGTGAAAATCAACCAGGAAAACGAGGCAGATGGCAAAGTCGGCATTGTTATCATGGTTAAAGAAGTGCCGCGCCTGGGGGAATACAACTTTACCGGGGTCAGGAAGTCACATCGCAAAGACCTCAAAGACAAAGCGCCCCTCTTGGCCAGAACACCTGTAAAAGTCTCTGATATTGAGCGTACGCAGCAAGTAATTAAAGACTTCTATAAAGAAAAAGGCCAGCCGCTCGCAACTGTAGAAGTAATCCGCGACGAAAAAGCGGACAATACGGTTGACCTGGAATTCAAAGTTGATCGGGGCCCCAAAGTTGAAGTTGAGGCCATTAATATTACCGGCGTTGATGCGGCTACTGCCAAGAAAATTCGGAAAAAGCTGGGCACCAAACAGGACCGCTGGTGGCGCTTCTGGAAAAAAGCCAAATACGACAAACGTACCTACGACGAAGATCTGGGCAAGGTTGTCGACTACCTGAACGAGAACGGGTATTTTGATGCGCAGGTCATTCGGGATTCGGTTTATCTCGACATGGGCAATGAAGTGGTTAACGAAGAGCTGATTGCTGCTGAAGATGGCACCATGCAGCTTAAAACCAAATCTTCTGGGAAAAAATCCAAGCCGGGCATGATCATCGACCTCGATGTGCATGATGGGCCGCAGTACCATATCCGCACGATCGATTGGGAAGGGAATACCGTTTATCGGGATGATTTCCTTACAGCTTCCCTTGGTTTGGCGCCGGGCGATATTTACAACAGCAAAACGCTGCAAGAGAATCTGTACTCAAACAAACGTAGCAGCGATGTATCAAGCCTCTACATGAACCGCGGTTACATGACGTTTCGGTTGGAGCCAACCATCCGCGTAGTGGAAGGGGATTCTCTGGATCTGAGCTTTGATATTGGGGAAGGGGATATTTTTGAGTTTGGCAATGTCGAGATCTTTGGCAATGATAAAACAAAAGATCACGTAATTCGACGCGAGCTGTATACGATTCCAGGGCAGACGTTTAGCAGGGATGCCATTCAGGAATCTATTCGCCGCCTGATGCAGCTAAACTATTTTAGCCAGGAATCACTGGCCGGCGGACCCGCTGTTGAAGTTGACGAGCAGCGTAAAGTGGTCGATCTCTCCTATTCTCTCGAAGAAACGGGTAGTGACCAGTTGCAGCTTTCTGGTACATGGGGGCAGTTTGGCCTCGTATTGAGCCTGGGCTTTGAGTTCAACAACTTCTCTGCGCAGAACTTCTTCAAAAAAGGAGCCTGGCGGCCACTGCCTTCCGGAGATGGCCAGCGCCTGAATGTTGGTGTACAAACCAATGGCCGCTTTTATCAAAATTACTCCATTGGGTACACCGAGCCCTGGTTCAAGGGTAAACCAACGC
>JBCCIM010000203.1 GCA_039111535.1 Bacteroidota bacterium
CAGGGCCATCCCGACCATATGTTTGATGGGCGCCCCGTCATCGGTATTTGCAATACCTGGTCGGATCTTACCCCCTGTAATGCCCATTTTCGTGAGCTTGCTGAGCATGTGAAGCGCGGTGTTTATGAAGCTGGAGGATTTCCGTTTGAGTTTCCTGTTATGTCGCTGGGTGAAATTCTGATGCGACCAACCACCATGCTTTACCGGAATCTGGCGAGCATGGATGTAGAAGAAACCATTCGTGCAAATCCGCTCGATGGCATTGTGTTGTTGACAGGATGTGACAAAACCACGCCATCAACGGTAATGGGCGCCTGTAGTGTGGATCTGCCCACCATTGTATTGCCAGGCGGACCGATGCTTAACGGGAAATACCGGGGAGAAGACATTGGCTCCGGAACGGATGTGTGGCGCTTTAGCGAAGATTATCGCGCCGGCCAAATTTCGGAAGCTGACTTTTTTAATGCAGAAGCCTGTATGTCGCGTAGCGATGGGCATTGCATGACCATGGGGACAGCCTCTACGATGGCATGTATGGTTGAGTCGCTGGGGCTTACCCTGCCGGGTGCCGCCGCCATACCCGCGCCCGATTCGCGCCGGCGTCGCGCTGCACACATGACAGGCATTCGGATTGTTGAAATGGTGCACGAAAACCTGAGCCTTTCAGACATTCTGACGCGTGAAGCTTTCGAAAATGCCATCAAGCTCAACGCAGCCATTGGTGGTTCTACAAATTTTGTGATCCACCTTACAGCTATTGCCGGCCGGATTGGCGTAAAGCTGGAACTGGAAGACTTCGATCGCCTGGGGAGTCACTTGCCGCTGCTCGTAAATCTGATGCCTTCCGGCAAATTCCTGATGGAAGATTTCTACTATGCCGGCGGCTTGCCCGCAGTCATTGAAAAAATGCGGGATGAACTGCACCTGAATGCATTGACGGTTACCGGGAAAACCCTCGGCGAAAACAATGCAAATGCGCCCTGTTACAATGAAGAGGTAATCACACCGGTTGATGATCCTGTCATAGAAAATGCTGGCATCGCTGTTTTGCGAGGCAACCTTTGCGAAGATGGCGCCATCATCAAACCTTCTGCAGCATCACCTGACCTGATGCAGCACCGGGGTATTGCAGTTGTGTTTGAAGACTATGATGATTACCACGCCCGCATCGACGACCCGGCGACAGAAATCACCAAAGATTCGGTCATCCTGCTCAAAAATGTAGGACCCCGAGGATATCCTGGTATGCCAGAAGTAGGCAATGTTGGACTGCCTAAAAAAGTGCTGGAAGAGGGCGTGCGCGATATGATTCGGATTTCGGACGGCCGGATGAGCGGAACGGCTTATGGTACAGTAGTCCTGCATGTTTCTCCAGAATCTGCCGTTGGTGGGGTGCTGGCGCTGGTGAAAAATGGCGATGTAGTTGAGCTCGATGTAAAAAATCGCCGGCTCCATCTTGATGTGCCCGATGAAGAACTGGAAGCCCGTCGTGCTGCCTGGACGCCGTCCGCGCCGCACACCAGTCGCGGATACGTTAGCATGTACATGAACCATGTGATGCAGGCAGATAAAGGTGCAGATTTTGATTTTCTGATTGGTGGTTCGGGAAGTGAAGTGCCCAAGCCGAACCATTGATCTGGCGTAGCAATGCCCGTTTTAGTTTAATCCCTCCCCCAGCTTTGCAATGATGAATAGATTTGAAGGGCAAGTAGCCATTGTCACCGGTGGTGCCAGCGGCATAGGTGCTGGCATTGCTATGCGTCTTGCTCGCGAAGGTGCTGCGGTCAGCCTGTTTGATACAGATGAAATGAAGTTGGTGACGCAGGCCCGCGCAATGAAAAAGGAAGGCCTCAATGTAGATGCTTTTGCCGTTGATATCACGTCAGAATCGCAAGTGCAATCGTATGTAGAAGAGGTGGTGCGGCGTAATGGGCGACTCGATGTTATGATTCACTGTGCCGCGGTTGTTGGGCCCACGGCTACCAATATTCTCGATTACGAAACTGAAGCGTTCAGGCGTGTGGTGGATGTAAACCTGACTGGTGCGTTTATCATGACAAAACATGCAATCGCACCGATGGTTACCCAAAACTATGGACGAATATTGCTGATTGCATCGATTGGAGGCAAAGAAGGGAATCCGGGAATGGCCGGCTACGCATCGAGCAAATCGGGTGTGATGGGGTTGGTGAAAGGGGTTGGCAAAGAGTATGCAAAAAGTGGCATCACGGTGAACGGCATGGCACCGGCGGTCATTAGTACGCCGATGAATGCAGAGACGTCTGATGAAATGCTGCGCTACATGACAGCAAAAATTCCAATGGGCCGGCTAGGGACGGTGTCTGAAGTTGCCGCCCTTGCTTGCTGGATTGTCTCCAAAGAAGCTTCGTTTAATACAGGATTTGTGTTTGATATTTCGGGTGGTCGCGCCACGTTTTAGGCGCTATGGGTAATCCGCAGGTGAACAGCACACGTTGCTTGGTTTTATCAAAATGCATAACCATGGGTGACATGTTTAAGGATCAGGTAGCCGTTATAACCGGGGCAGGCGAAGGCATCGGTTTTGAGATTGCGCGCCAATTGGCAGCGCAAGGGGCGCAAGTGGTACTTAATGATATCGACGCTGACAAAGCAGCTCAGGCTGCAAAAATGATAGGCGATGATGGCGGCACGTGTATGGCTTTGCCTGGAGATATTGGGAAAAGTGAAGTTGTGAAAGAACTCGTCAACCATGCTGTTGAGACGTACGGCCGGGTCGACCTTGCCATTGCAAATGCTGGCATTACCATTTGGAATGATTTCCTCAATTATCGTCCGGAAGATTTTTATCGCGTTATCTCCGTAAATCTTGGCGGTTCCTTCTTCCTGGCGCAGGCGGCAGCACGGCAAATGATCCACCAGAAAAGCGGAGGGCGCGTACTGTTGATGTCATCCGTAGCCGGACACCAGGCGTTGCCCTACCTTTCTGCTTACAGTATGACAAAAGCCGGATTGGAAGGACTCGCCCGTAACCTGGTTGCTGAACTCGCTCAGCATCATATTACCGTAAATGTCGTTGCACCCGGCCCCACCATTACGCCGCGCAATGTCAGTGATGATCCTTCTTATGAGACCGTATGGGGCAACGTGTCACCGACCCGCCAGGCATCAGTACCTGCAGATATAGCACAGGCTGCGCTCTTTCTGTTGTCGCCTGATGCAGGGCAAATTACCGGACAAACCCTTATTGTAGATGGCGGCTGGACCAACGTGAGTCCGGCGCCTTCGTTTGATTTTGTTCAGACTAAAAAAAAGGCTGAAGAATCATAACCAGCGTGTTGCGCTGGCGGTATTTCTATTATTGATCACCAAGTCCCCCAACACTATGCCTACCTATCTAGTAACCGGTGCCATGGGGTGCATTGGCTCCTGGGTCATGCATCATCTGGTAACACGTGGCGCTCAAGTTGTCAGTTTTGATTTGGGTGATGACAGGCGCCGGCTCGATTTGCTCATGTCGCACGAAGCACAACAGGCGATCGCATTTGAGCAAGGAGACTTGCGAGATGGCGACCGGATCAACGCCCTGGTCGAGAAACACAAGGTGGATCGGATTATTCACCTTGCTGCGTTACAAGTGCCATTTTGTAAAGCTGATCCGGTAATGGGGGCTGCGGTTAACGTTGTAGGTACCGTAAATGTGTTTGAAGCCGCGCGCAAATTCAACATCCCGCATATCGCGTACGCTTCGTCGGTTGCTGTTTTTGGGCCACCATCCAGCTATCCTAATGGACTGATCAGCGATGCGGCGCTAACAGATCCGCATACCCTGTACGGGGTGTACAAAGTTGCAAACGAAGGTACGGCGCGCGTGTACTGGCAAGACCACCAGATTAGCAGTACAGCGCTACGCCCTTATACGGTTTATGGCGTCGGGCGCGACCAGGGCATGACCAGTGAACCCACCAAAGCCATGCTCGCAGCTGTCAAAGGTGAGGCGTATGAAATAGGGTTTAGCGGGACCATGCAATTCCAGCTAGCTTCCGATATTGCGCGGTATTTTATCCAAGCAGCTGACCGCGCCGGCGATGGAGCACTTACGCTTAACATTGGCACAGAAGCATATTCCGTTGCAGCTGTTGTCGACCATATCAAAGCAGTCAAGCCCGGTGCTGACATCCGCTTTAAGCAAAATGATTTACCCTTTCCTGAAGGATTTACGGGCGAAGCACTCAAAGCTTACCTGCCAGATTTCCAAGAAACATCTTTGGAAGCAGGCATCGCCCAAACCATTGCACACTTTGAGCGCAGTGTTGCAGCCGGATTGTTATAGACTGTTTTTTCGTGTTTTGTGTTTTCGTACTTCCGTCGTGCGCTATTTAAAATTGCACGCGTGACAATACCTGTCATCGACCCCCATCACTCATGCGAATTAAGGGTTGCGTCTAATTCCGAATGTTGAGTGATGTTCATTAGCTGCAAAAGAGGCAGGCCATAGCATTGATACCTGTGCAGAAATAGTGCAAAACAGAAGCACGGAAATACGAAAACACGAAAAAACTAAAATCATGCTTTCAACCCTTACTCTGCCTCATTAGGCACTAGGCCACAGCGCGTTAGTCCCAAGTCATCACCCAATAGGCTCTTTAATATCTGGTGACTTTGGCTGCTCGTCGAGACCAGGTTCTCGCTGCAGAAATTCATCGTAGAGACGTGTTTGTCTGTTTTCGAGTGGAATCTGCCAGCCGTCGATAAACACATGATTGATTTTCGTCTTGGGCTCAAAGGGGTCGCCATCAGCAACAACCACGTTGGCCTTTTTGCCGACTTCCAGCGAGCCAAGCCGATCTGCAACGCCAAAGATTTCAGCCGGCGCCATGGTGACAGCGCGCAACGCAGCTTCGCGGCCCATGCCGTAAGTCGCGGCAAAGCCAGCGTTAAACGGCAGGTTACGGACGTTCTCCGCTTCACCAGTACGGATGGCAACTTTGACACCCGCCTTGTGCATCAGGCCGGCATTCTGGTACGGTTTGTCGAACCGGTCTGCCTGTCGGGTTGGCGTGGAAAGTACCGGGCCAACCAGACAAGGAATACCTGCTGCAGCCAACGCGTCTGCTACACGCCAGCCTTCAGCTACGCCGCTGAAAATGGGCTTTTGAATGTTGTTGTCTGCAACCCATTTGATGGCAGAGCGAATATCTTTGGCCGCATTTACCTGAATAATCAGCGGCATTTCGCCACGAATAACGGGCAGGAGGGCAATTAACTGGGGGTTGTACTCGGGCCGGCTGGCTGTATTGGGTGATGCTTTGTACGCAGCATCAATTTTTTCATACAGCGTAGCTTGATTCCAGGTATTGTTGAGCTTCTTGAAAGCTTTGTCTGTGGCTTTTTTAATGTCTTCATCTGAGCGACGATCAAACCGGCTGCGACGCCCTGAGCGCGGGTAGCTCATCATCATATACTGCATGCCTGCAACGCTCATTTGCTCCGGTGTGTAGCCGTGCAGATTTATCATGGCTGCTTTACCTGGCAGCATGCCGCCGGAAGGCTGGGTGAGTACGGTTGTGACGCCGCTCACACGGGTAACAGGAATGGCTACGGCATTCGGGTTAACGGCAGTAATGGCTTCCACATGTGGTGTAATGTCGCCGTTTTCCCTGAAGTCTACCGTACGCGGGACAGCAGAAATTTCAACCAGCCCCAACTGGGTGCCGGCATCAATCATACCCGGGTAAATCGTCTGGCCGGCGCAATCTATCACAACGGCGTCATCCGGGATTTCAACATCAGCCCCGATGGCAATGATTTCGTCGTTGCGAATGATAAGCGTGCCGTTTTCGATGACGCCATTGGTCACCGTTTCGATACGCGCATTGGTAAGTGCAAAGGTGCCCCGTTTGGCTTTGGGATCGTCTGCCGGCGCAGTGATCAGCAGGAGCGTAGCAACAAAAGTGAGTAAAATATTCATGGCCTTAATGGCTAGATGTCAGCAAAAATGGAGCAGTAAAAATTGAGCAGTTTACTGGTCGGATTCCAGCAGTTCGTGAAAATGGCTGTTGGTCAGTGCGCCTTCCATGCAACGGTGATGGTCGTGATGGTCGAAGATAAGAGCTTCTTCAACGGGGCGGTTTGGGTCAACCATAAGACGCATGTCATCTGCGTCATTGTTGATGTCGAATTTCAGGTTGCCGTCAACAATGGTTTGTTGCGGGATCGCATAGATGGAAAGCGGATGCGCGTTAAATACTGCGAGATCACCGTCTTTGCCGACTTCGATTGATCCAACCTGTTTTTCAATCCCAAGTTGTTTGGCAGGGTTGATGGTGATGAGCGCGAGGGCTTCATCGTCGGTGAGGTCGCCATACCGCTGGGTTTTGGCTGCTTCGTGGAATAGGTGGCGAATGAGTTCGCCAGAGTCGGAGTTGATCGACGTTACCACGCCATTTTTTGTCAGGATTGCAGCGTTGTAAGCGGTCGAGTAGTACACCTCAAATTTGTAAGCCCACCAATCAGAAAAGACCGAAGCCGAGGCGCCAAATGCAGCCAGTTCGGGCGCAACCTTAAAGCCTTCATTGACATGCTGGAACGTCACTTTGTTGACGCCAAAGTCGCCGAGGACTTCCATGAGCATGAGTATTTCATCTGCACGGTAAGAATGCGCCTGCACAAGGATTTTACCGCGCATGATGTCAGCAAGTACTTCCATGCGTTCGCTGTATGCCGGTGGTAGGGCACGGGTATTGGTCAATTTCTCCTTTTCGTATGCTGCCCAGTCGTCCATGTAGTACGTGGCCCGTGTAAAGGCGTCACGCAGCACCATTTCTACACCCATACGCGAAGACGGGTTGATGCCGGCGCCGGCGCCATGCACGCGCGTTGGATTTTCACCAAGCGCAAACTTGATCGTGCGGGGTGCGCCGGCAAGCTTGAGATCGTCGGGGTGTGTGGCACCATAGCGCAACTTCAGGGTCTCGCATTGCCCGCCAATCACATTGGCAGAGCCGTGCATGGCGTGAATGGTTGTCACACCGCCAGCGAGGGCGCGGTAAATACTCACGTCAAACGGATTGATTACGTCTTCTACAGATACTTCCGACGTGACCGGGCTCGTGCCTTCGTTAATTGAGCTCAACGCAATGTGCGAATGTGCGTCGATGATGCCCGGCATAACAAACTGGTCTGTCGCATCAATTTCCTGTACACCACGGGGCGTACTCAATCCGGGGCCAATGCGGGTGATTTTGCCGTTACGGATCAGTACGTCGGTGTTTTTTAGAGTGCCATTGGTGACGGTAATCACTGTCCCGTTTTTGACAATGATATCGCCTGGTTGCTCTTGTGCCTGTACCGGCAGGGCAAGCAAGAAGGCGCAGCTAAGCAGGATGCTTCGTAGGTGGTTCATGTGAAACTTCATTTTACAGTCAATAGAGGCGACGGTGCGCAGGCTTTGTTAGTTGTTGTAAGTGAAGCGCTGACCATCGACAAATACGTGTAGAATTTTAGTGTCTTCCTCAAACAGGGGGCCATTGGTGACAACGAGGTTGCCCATTTTTCCTTTTTCCACGGTGCCAACGCGCCTGGAAAGGCCCAGTATTTTGGCCGGGACTGTTGTCAAAGCTGCAAGCGCAGCATCTTCCGAAAGTCCGTTGTTTACCATTTTTCTCAGGTTCGGATGGATATCCGTCGTTTTGACGTCTTTGGTTGTGAATCCAAAATTCAGGCCGGCATCATAGAGGGTAGCTGCTGTTGCCAGATATTCATTGTAGAAGATCCGCCGGCGGGTATCGAGGTTGATCCGCTCGTTGTCCGTATTGGTGTGATCCGTTACGTGTAGTGAAGGATCATAGTTTGAGATGTCAACCTCAAGAGAATCTTGCATCACCTTCTCTTTAGGCGCTTCCGGCATTTTGAGGGTGAGGAAAAGCGGAACGCTTGCATCGAGCAACAGGTCAACCGACTCAAAGCCCCCGTAAAGTCCGCTTAGTACGAGGGGATAGCCAAGATTGGTTTTCAGCCGCAGGGCCCGGTAAATGTCGAGCGGTCCTGTTGTGTGCATGTAGATCGGTTGTTTACCGTCAAGCACAGGGAAGAAAGCATAGTGCGCAGCATCAAATTCTGGTCGTGGCATACTGGCTGAACTTGACGCATACTGTGCTTCGAGTTGTTTGCGCCGCGCCGCTTCGCGGTAGAGCTGCCGCATTTTTGCCATGACACCCATAGGCGTTGCCGGGTAGACACCCTGGGCACCGGTGAGTTGGGCAAAAAGCGAAACATCTTGCTGTAGAATCATCGCTTCAGGTACTTTGCCGGCAAGCAGGACAATGGCGCCTTTGCCAGGCAACATACGTCCTTGCGGCACCACGTGGGCTACTGTAAAGCCGGCCTTCCTCAGTGCTGCAACAGACTTCAGCGATGCATCTAATTGCGAAAGCGCAGTACGCGCCGGTTGAATGCCTGCCCTGTCATTGGGAGGATTTGCACGGCTTACCTTTTGGCTGCCCGTGTTCGATGGCGGCTTAGGGGGTGTTGGCATACCGGCGTGGGAGAGTCCATCAATAAAGCCGGCATAAACCGTCAGACTGTCGCCGTCAATGCGCGCAGCATCAGACGGAATTGCGACGGATGGGCCTACAGCTGTGATTAATCCATCGCGGATAACAATGTTACCTCGGCGAATAACCTGGCCGGGTTTCTGGACGATCCGCGCCCCCTCAATGGCAACGGTTCGTGTAGCCACAGCGACAGAGTCGAGCGATTGCGCTGAGGCTAGAGCCGGCAGGAGGCAAAATAAAAGAATGAAGGTGGTGATAAAACGCATGGTGATGCGGGGTAAAGAGCAAAACATTTGCTGCGGTATTGGAATAATGGAGCAAGCTCAAGAACGGTCTAATTCAAATGACCTGCAAGGCTATTTTGCGTGTTTTTTCGGAGTTTCTTCGGCCCACGGCCCATAGAAGCGGATAACGAAAACGCATGGATGCGACAAAGCAAAGCGCTAAAAAAGACAGATGTCATGCATTAAAAGACGCTATGCTTTTGTCTCGATCAGGCTGCACGGCCTCCGTAGAAAAGATCACAGGCAGTTGCGCCTGAGTTTGCGTATACGAACACCAATAGTTATCCGGAGATTTGCAAGAAATTGCCGACTATGGGAAACACAAGTTCTGCTGAGATTTGTGCAATTCTGTTAGAAATCAGACTACCTGTCTGCACACAAACATCTGGACATATTTATGTATAGCACCAAGGGAATTGAATCTGTTGCCACCATTACCGAGCTGCGCTCCAAAACCTCGGAATTGGTAGAACATGTAAGGTGTCAAGATCGAGGTATTCTGATCCAGAAAAATAACGACCCGTATGCCGTGCTGATTAGTTATGAGTTGTATGCACGACTCCTGGAAAAAGAGACTGGAGGGGAGAGAAGCTAGGTGGGGAGTGCGGATCCATGACTCGGTAGCTCCTTTTTGAATATCGAATATCGAACAAGGAACTCCGAATCTCGAAGGCAAATTCACTCACTCCTCACTCCTCACTCCTCACGCTAGATCAAATGCTTCAGGGCTTCTACGCGCTGGACAATATTTTCCCGGCCTTGTTTACGGTACTCTTCAGGGAGCAGGGCTTTGTTAGTACATTCGAGGACGGCAACCAGCGACTGCATTTCCACTTCCAGCGGATAGGTTGGCGGAATGAAATCATCCACAACGGCCTGGATGTGCGCCGGCGTGACTTTGCCTTTGGCATCTTCTGCAGCAGCCCGGAATTTTGCCCGCGTAAAGAGCGCCTCCATGTCTGCACCACTAAAGGTGCGGTCGCCATTCAGGAGGGCTTCAGGAATTTTGCTCATCGGCATATTTATGCCGGTGCGTTTCATCATAACCTTCAGCAACTCTTCGCGGTCTTCGCGTGCTGAGGGGTAGAACAAGGCGAGATGCTCTTCTGCACGGCCCTGCCGTTTGAGGTCAATAGGCATAAGGTCGGGGCGTGCCGTAACGAGGAAGAAGATGATGCGGCCACGGTGTTTGGAATTACTCATGAAAGAAGCAATCTGCCCAAACACGCGCTGTGATACGCCTGAATCGCCAGAGGCATCGCGGTTACCCAGCATAGCGTCGGCTTCATCAATCATGACTGCTACAGGCGTCATGGCTTCCAGCAGGTTTAGGATTTTTTCGAGGTTACCCTCTGTTGCGCCCTGCCATTGCGAGCGGAAGTTCTTCAGTTTCACCATCGGGATGCCGATTTCGCCGGCAAAGCAGGTGATCATGAAGGTTTTACCTGTACCCACAGGGCCACTGATGAGATAACCCATCGGCATAACATCAGGCCGGCTGTTTTTCAGGGCCTTGGCTGCCTGGCGAAGGTGCTCTTTTGCCTCCTTGTGGCCGGCGACAAGATCGAGTGTATAGTCGGTCTCGACAAACTCGAGCATGCCGTACGCTTCTGCCTCGATAAACTCTTTTTTCAGGTCAGACAGTACTTCAAACGAAAGATGGGTCCGGTTTTCCATTACATCCGCGAGGATTGTGCGGAGCTGGATGTAGCCGAGGCCGGCGGTATTTTGAGAAAAGGCTGCTGAAGGGACGTCTGAATGCTCTTTGAATTGCTTTTCTCTGCCCTGGACGTACCAGGATACAAAAGCACTCCGTTCTTCGGCATCAGGCAGCGCAATCTGAATTTCCACGGTATGTGGACTCTGGACCAGCTGTTGGTTCAGGTCCTTCAAGTTTTCAGTGAGCATGCAGATGGTGAAGTCATGCTCGATAAAAAGCGGATCGTGCGACCATTTCTGCATGAAGACCAATGCATTGCGATCTTCAGAAGAATACATAGAAGCTTCTGCCATCGGTACGACGGTTTCTGCGTAATCGATAATTAGTGCGATACGCTTGCCTTCGTCTAGTCGCAGGCGGAAGTAATTTTCAAGTACAGAAAATACACGTACAGGGTCTTTCGGCAGCTTTTGTACGTAATCGGTGCCAAAGATGGTGTCGTATCCAGAGAGTGCCCGATTGAAGTCTTTTTGCGACGCCTGGTCGGCAAAGTGGATGCCGGCGGACCGGTCGTAAAACAGGATGATGTCGCGGGCAGAGAAGAGGTCATCTACAAGAAACTCGCGCAATGGGATGTATACCGCTTTGTCATCGTCATCAAGAGACGGGACAAAGTCGCGTACGTTGCCATAAAGGATAAATTCGTTCACCGTTTTGGTGAAATACTTACGCGCAAATTCTTTGGCCCAGCCCGGATAATGCTGGGTATACTGGTCTATGGCGAGGGTAGGTTTGGGCTCACTCGCTTTTTTAGGCGCAGCTTTACCGTTGCTGGTAGATTTTTTTGCAGGAGTGTCTGATGCTGTAGCTGGTTTCTTTCTAGCCGCCATATGGTCGTTTTACTGGTCTGTAATCCGTGAATGCGAGGGATGTATGAGCAATTCGATTCTCTGGGTCGAAAGTTTCACACTATATACGCGATGCACGTATTCTGGTTTGATTTTAACAGTACGTCCTGTATGTGTAGCACGTCTAAACTTGTAAGCGTTAGTGAAAAGATTAGGATTATGCGATCCGTAGCCCCAGATCATGAGCCTTTTTGCCTCAATTCGTGTGAAATGAGTAGAAAAGATGATAAATATTTGTCTTTATGTCAGTTTTTAGTGGAATAACACGCTTGTAATTATTGTAGTTATTGATTAAAAGTATTAATGAAGCCGAATTTCTGCTTTTTC
>JBCCIM010000204.1 GCA_039111535.1 Bacteroidota bacterium
AATACTTGCTCGGTATATTCTTCGTTTTTTGCGTGGTTTCGATCAGCTTGAGAATAAATGCTGTTGGTTATTCTCTGCAGGCTGCCTGCTAATTCTTCAATGATTTTCAAGGCGCAAAACTATTCTATTGCACAGCAGCATAGCGTAGAGTGAAGTGTACGATCGTGCCTGTGCTGTTTGCAGGCAGGTATTATCGAGGAGATGGTAGAAGACACACTTGAGGACGCTCTGGGTGATGATGACGAACTGGAAGATGATGCACAGGAGGAGGTGGACAAGGTGCTGTTTGAACTAACAGCAGGTCTGTTGTTTGTCCTGTATTCCGATTGGATGAGTCACTGGCCAATCAGCCGGTGGTGATGTTTGGATTGTATGTTGCGTCAGGTGCGATCGGAAACGCTCCGGCGGCGCATCAAGAGACGCTTCCTGTTCCTGAAACCCCAGATGTGCCGGCATCGGATGAGGAGGAGGAAGATATGAGCGACATGAGACAGAGGCTGCAAGCACTTCGGAGTTAACTTCTCCTGACTTGATCAAACGTTTCAATGTATGGTCTCCGCTAGTGTAATTTCTAGATATCCTGTTGGCTAGATGCCAGCGATATCGGTTTGCTGTGCCTATTGATCACCTCTAAATAAATCATAGAGTAGGAGTTCAGTGCCACAATCTGCCCTGGCAACAGCTCTCTGCCGATGATAACTATTTAGCCCCTGAAAACCTGTGGCTTCGGTGTCCTATGATCAGTGATATGCTAGTATGTAACAGGTTAGATGGACAATGTATTGAGCAGGGCGTCAATATCAAGGGGACGGGTGTACATTTCAAGATCACCGTTTGCAAGCCTTGGCCACGCATCTTTTGGCCGGTCCCAGTAGAGTTCAACGCCGTTTTCGTCGGGGTCGCGTAAATAAAGCGCCTGGCTCACGCCGTGGTCTGCAGCACCATCCAGCGTGATGCCTGCATCGAGCACACGCTTAAGGGCTTCAGCAAGGAGTACGCGGGTTGGGTAGACAAAGGCCACATGAAACAGGCCGGTTGTCCCTGCGGCAGGCGGTTTGCCGTTTTTACTCTGCCAGGTATTTAAACCGATGTGGTGGTGGTAGCCGCCGGCGCTAAGAAAGGCGGCATCTTTGCCATATCGCGCGGTGATATCAAATCCTAACACGCCGTTGTAGAATGCAATGGCCCGTTCGAGATCTGCCACTTTCAGGTGGATGTGGCCAACTTTAACGCCTGGATCTATGGACATATAGGTTGAAAGTTAAAGGTTGAAGATTGAACGACTAGTCAAATGGGCCCAGGTATGTATCTGGGATTGGGATGCCTTGCAGTTTGAAGAAGGTAAGCTGGTCGAAGTAGCCGCGCTGGAATACAATTTTGTTGTTTTGCACATGGAAGAACCCGCAGCCGCGGAGTCCGGTTGGGTCTGTCCATTCCAGGATGGCCCATTCGCCGGCTTCGTGCAGGCTTTCTTCTATGCAGGTCATCGTTGCACGTCCAAATTCTATCTCAAACATCTTGCGGATGGCCTCTCGTCCAACAAGTGGATCGGTTACTACCTGATGGTTGGTTGCTTCTTCAGCGTACAGCGCGGCAAGTCCTTCAACATCTCCTCGGTTGAAGCGCTGGATCCATTCGCGTACGAGGGCAGCTGGCGTCATAATATTATTGTGTATTGGATGGGTGAAGGTATTAGTCAACGAGGCAGTATCGATGAAGATGCATAGTTTAATGATGCTGCTTAGGACGAGCCATCTCTGTCGATTATGCTGTATGTTAAGCGTAGCCCTTTCTCCAATTCATTATATCAAACGCTTAGACAAGCCAGTAGCGCCATGCATGACAGCGCAACGCCAGCCACTTTTTATTTTCAAGTGTCGATGGCAGACAACGCAAATGCCACAGAAGCTGTGTTTCAAGAAGTGTCTGGACTACAGGCCAAACGCGATGCTGTATCCATCGTGGAGGGAGACGAAAACAGGTTTAAATATCGGTTGCCCGTTGGTGCGAAGCATGATAATTTGATTTTGAAGCGAGGCCTGCTGCCGCTAGACGCAATGCTTGTAAAATGGTGCCGGAATACCCTGGAATCCGGCCTGGGTACAGAAATCGAAATAAGAGATATGGCGGTAGCGCTGGTTGATCTTGAAGGTTTACCTGTTGCGCAATGGATGATTACCGCTGCATACCCGGTCAACTGGCGTGTTGCTTCACTAAGGACAGAAGACGGCACAATTGTCATTGAGGCAATTGAACTTGCCTATACCACTGCTACCCGGGTCCTGTAGAGATCCCTTAAATGTAACTATATATGACCGAGCGCTTAATACCCGATGATTCAAAGTACGCGGTAGTCACCTTCGACATAAAAATCGACGGAAAGATGATAAACCCTGCGTATGAGGTGCTGCGCATTGACGTTGCCCATGCAATCAACCGTATCCCAACTGCGCGCGTTGAGCTTGTTGCTTCAACGGACATGAGTAGCCCATTTGAGGCAAGCGAGTCAGATGACTGGGTGCCAGGTGCTGAAATTGAAATTGCAGCCGGCTATGGTGCCAAAAACAAAGTCATCTACAAAGGCCTGATTGTCAAACATGCAGTCAAGTTTGGTGGGGAGGAAGCGCCCGTGCTCCAGTTGACCTGTCAGGATAAAAGCACCCGGCTAACAGCGGGGCGCAAGAGCGCATGCTTCCTTAACAGGCGTGACAGCGATGTAATGGCGGAATTGATCAAAGACGCCGGCCTGAAAGCCGATGTAGAAGCGACCGCCCATATCCATACAGAACTTGTCCAGTATTACGCATCGGACTGGGATTTCATCCTGACCCGCGCGCAGGCAAACGGACTGGTTGTCATAGTCAACGATGGAACGGTTACAGTTGGAAAACCATCCACAGACGAAAAGGGCGTTGTAGCTTTAACGTATGGGGATTCCCTGCTCGATGCAGCCCTTGAGATCGATGCCGCGCTCCAGTTACCCGAAGTGCAGGCCAGCGCCTGGGACGTGAAGACGCAAAAAATGGTGACCGGGCATTCAAAAGAACCGGGATTAAAGGGGCCCGGCAATTTGAGCGGGAAAAAACTGTCGAAGGTTGTGGGCCAGAAAGTATACGAACTACGGTCTGATGGCGCTATCCCAGCAGGTGAATTGAAAACATGGGCTGATGCGGAATTAAGGTGGTCGCGGTTGGCCAAGGTGCAGGGTACCGTATCTTTTTTGGGAGAGGCCAAGGTTTTGCCTGGAAAATTGATTACGCTTGAAGGGTTAGGTAATCGATTTAATGGTGATGTATACGTATCTGCTGTCCGCCATACGCTAGCAGATGGGAGCTGGACTACAGAAGCGACTGTAGGAATGCCAATCGAAACGCACGCTGCGCAGCACGCTGGCATCGAGGCGCCGGCAAACGGCGGCTTGCTTCCGGGAATCTCCGGATTACACATTGGCATCGTCAGGCAAGTTGTTGACCCAATGGCGGAAGCCCGTGTGCAGGTAGCTATTCCTGCAATCAATGAGTTGGGCGAAGGCGTATGGGCGCGGCTTGGCAATATGTACGCTACAGCGGGTGCCGGCGCGTTTTTCATGCCGGAAGTGGGGGATGAGGTGATCCTCGGTTTTGTCAACGAAGACCCACGCTTTCCAATCATCCTGGGTAGCCTGTACAGCTCGCACAACAAGCCGCCTTATACGAACAACACCATGAAAGCGCTGGTTACCAATAGTCAGCTCAAGTTGGCGTTTGATGACGAGCAGCAAATCATCACGTTGGAAACCCCCGGGGGACAGGTGGTAACCCTGAGCGATGAGGCTGCGATGATAACGCTAAAGGATGTAAACAATAACCAAATCAAGCTCTCAGCTGATGGCATTACGTTGGACAGCGCAAAGGATATCACGTTGAAAGCCAGTGGTAATATCATCCTGGATGCCACAGCGGGTATTAAACAGACGGCCAATGGCGACATTAGACTAGACGGTAAAAACATTAATGCCCGTGCAAAAATATCGCTTTCTGCCAAAGGCAACGCCAGTGCTGAACTAAGCGCAGCCGGTCAGGTCACCGTAAAGGGGGCCATGGTGATGATTAATTAGGATGAATCGCCGATTCATCCGTATCCCGAACTAGATTCGGGATCCACAGTCAATAAAATCAGCAAGCCGCCGATTCATCCGTATCCCGAACTAGATTCGGGATCCACAGTCAATAAAATCAGCAAGCCGCCGATTCATCCGTATCCTGAACTAGTTTCGGGATCCAGAAAATAAAATCGCCAAAGCCATCCTGAATCAACAAAACTCAGTAAATACATGCCACCAGCAGCCCGAATAACAGACATGCACACGTGTCCGATGCAGACACCCGGCGTACCACCTATCCCACACGTAGGAGGTCCTATTACAGGCCCAGGCGTTCCAACAGTCATGATTGGTGGTATACCGGCGGCAGTACTGGGCGACATGTGCGTCTGTGTTGGACCACCCGATACAATCGTGAAAGGCTCATCAACCGTGATGATTGGAGGGAAGCCTGCAGCTAGAATGGGGGATACCACTGCCCATGGCGGCAGTATTGTCCTGGGGGCGCCAACAGTAATGATTGGTGGGTGAAGGGATTGGTTTGCTGGCTACGTGGCCTAACTCGCCTGAGTTAAGCCGATTATCTTCTTCAACAAATAACACGTTTTCGAATGATAGACCAGGTATTATATCTACTGAGCAACGAACTAAATACGCACTTTCGGATGAAGGAGACCTTGGCGTCTGAATTGAGCATCGTTGCCGGCCAGAAAGACCCTGGTGATCCGGGGCAGTTGGACAAATTGGTATTTACACTGGTGAACGTTGCGCCAGACAAGACACTAAAAAATATAAGAAACCCTATTGGTCTGGATCGTGTCAGGAGGGGGCCTTCATTAGGACTCCAACTCTATGTATTGCTGAAAGCAGATTTTGCAATGTATAGCACAGCATTGAACAGACTTTCACAAGCTGTAAGTTTTTTCCACGATCGTCCCATCTTTGGTCAACAGCATCCTGCACTTCCAGAGCATGTGGAGCGTGTCAATATTGAGCTTGAAGACACAGATCTGGAAAGCGCGAGCCGGCTTTGGACGATGCTGGGAGAGCGCTACATGCCATCAGTCCTCTACAAGGTGCGTTTGCTTGTTGATGAACAGGGGCCAATCGACGCGCCAGTTTCGGGCATGGAGTAACATGGACAGGGTTTTAAGATTTAATCCGCTTGTTTGATTTGCACCAGCCCAAAAACACGCTTCAACATGTGCATTGTGTTTTTAGATAGTTTGCAGTTTTCCATAACTGTGCAAGGCATTTTTCCATAGCGCTCAGCCCTGAATGCGTCTGTATCATTGCCAATTCTTAAGGCCAAAGATGCTACTTCTTTATCTGATGCGTGGTCGATGATGACTTCGTCGAAGTCGAACAGCTTCCGTTGCTTAAATCCGTTTACGTACAAGAAATTATCCTGCTGCACAAATTCGTCACGCATCTGATTATCAAGCACCAGGATGAGTGAGAGTCCCTCATAATAGAACTGGCTTTTTCTGCATCTCCTGCAGGCATAATATACCAGGAATCCGATGTTAACATCATGCGGGGTAAAGCTGGCAAGACAAGCTTGGCAACGGACTGCTTCAAGCTGTGATGCAAATTTCAATGCGGTAAAAGATCCTATTTCAAGCAAAAGTTTGTAGGCCATTGCCTTCAGTGGGTTGTGGGGATCAAGGGCGATGGGATGCAAGACAGGAACAGCTTCTCCACCCAGTTGAATGGCTTCAGTATACATCAGCGCCAGATCACAGAGGTGATCGATGATCTGCTTAAGTTTATCGATATCTGATCGAACTTGACTTTCCCGGTACAGGAGCTGATATCCGTCAAATTGCAAGCTGCGGTCATCTAAGGGCAGAATAGCCCTGCTACGGTTGAGCAGGTGCTCAACATTGCCTGCATCAAGCCTGGTCATTGGCTTATGGGTGAACTGGTTGGGCCTGATGAGTCGAATCTCCGTGAACGTTTCCTGGTTACGCTCGGTGGTTTTGATGCTAAGTTTTAACCCCCTGTATTCGCCTTCTACGCGAGATGGACTAAATAAATAACGCGTTGGCACATGCTGCATCTGGGTGTCAGCGGCCAGGTCTTTCCAAGACCTCTTATGATCCTCTAGTCGTTTGAGATTGCGATATTTATACATCCCAGCACCGATCCAGGAGACAACAAACATAAGTATCGCAAATTCCATGGTTGTGCGGCTGGGATAGTGAAACCTACTAAAAATACTGACTCTACGGGTAAATGCTATGGTTATGTTTAGCGTCAGCTCAAGTTCAGGTTTGACGTACAATCAGCCAGCGTAAGCGTTAGCCTGGTTGATTTTCATACGCCTCGGTTCGTTTAACCTGCTTAAAGACCCGGCCCAGCATATGTATTGTATTTTCAGAGATGCTGGTGTCTGCCATTACAGTACATGGGATGGCTTTGTATCGCTCCGCCCGGTAGGCATTTGTGTCATTGCCCACTTTTATAGCAAAGGAAGCAACGTCTTTATCCGATGCATTGCGGATGAGTACTTCGTCAAAATCAAATAGCTGCCGATGTTTGAATCTGTTAACGAAGAGGGCATCATCTTGCTGGACCCATTTGTCCTTCATCTTTTGGTCAAGCACGAGCACAAGTTTGAGCCCTTCGTAGTAGTTTTGACTTTGCTTGCATGTTCTGCAGCCATAGTACCGCACCGACAATACGCCTCCGAGTTCGTCTTTGTGCGCATCAAAGTGGGTTAGACACAATTTGCAATGTACTTGCGCTTCCCTGGATTTGAATGCTGATGTGGTAAATTGGTCGATTTCCTTCAGGAGACGTGTGGCCATATTATTCAGGGGATGCTTGTCTCTGATCGCAAAAGGTTTTAAAAGCGGTATAGCTTCTCCGCCTAGTTGAATGATATATGGATAAGCATTGACGAGGTCGCAAAGATAATTCATCAGCATCCGCAATCCATATGTATCGGTTCGCACCTGTTTTTCTCGGTAAAGGACCTTGTTTCCTCGAAATATCAGGCTTCTGTCAGAAGACGCAAAAACAGATGGGAAACGTTTCAGGATACGTTTGATGGCGTGCTTGTCACGTTTTTTGAAAGAAGGAGTACTGGATGCCTCAGGCAAATGGAGTCTGACTTCAGTACCGCCGCCGCCTTCACCAAAGGGGGTAACTTTCAAGTGCACGCCGCGATAAATGCCTTCGATATACGGTCCTTTCAAGTTCGTTGACACGAACTCCAATTTTGAGTAAGAAGCGAGGCCGGCCAGAGACCTGATTTTTTTTCGCCTTTGGCGGCGCGTTTGCTTTGTGGTCAATGTATGCGTCTTACCTTGCATGTACTCGAAGGCGAAAGTGCCTCCTACGATGGTCAACAAAAGCAAGACGACATCTATCATGGCTGGATTCAGTTCATGCCTGTGAAATACTGGTCCGCAAGCGAGGATACTGTTGGTGCAGAGAAAGCGCTGTATAAATGAGCGTTTCTGCACCAACTTAGGTTTTTAGCCTGAAAAACTGAGACGAAGTACTGATAAACATATCCCATACTATGAAAAGCGAAAAAGCCCAAGACAAGCCGACATGGCTCACATTGGGCTCTCTCGTGTTCTTGAGTCGCGTTTCAAGTCAGGTTTAATTTGTAGCGCATCTGCCTAACGAATTTTGACTACGGTATTTGTAATAGACGCAGTGCTTGTAGACAACCGATAGAAATAGACGCCGGCTTTGACCGGATGTCCTTCAGCATCCAAGCCGGTCCACGTGCTTTCATACCTTCCAGCAGGCTGTACCTGATCTACCAGCACGACGACGCGCCGGCCCAACATGTCGAATACTTCCAGTTTCACGGGTTCAGTGTCAGTAATTGCATAGGGAAATTGCGTGAAGGTTGAAAATGGATTGGGGTAGCTCGTCAAAAGTACTGTGCTTTCTGGCGTTAGGTCAATCGATTCATCAGCAAGCTGCGTTTCATTTCCTACCCACAACGCGTATTTGTGCACGGCAGCTGCTGGTACTACATTTACAGGATCACCACTGGTCAGTTCAGTCTGCGTGCCCGTACTTTTATCAACCAGTAAAATCCGATGTCCTTCATGTAGCGTATTGTCAGCAATGTGTAAAGTGACTGGTTGTCCTGCTTCGGCATGCAGGCTAAGATCGAATATGGCGAATTCTCCCTTTGGACGGAATTCACGTATTAACGTGTAAGCTGCACCGTCTCTTTCCGATTCCAGCGCCAACATGCCTTGGAATACCCCGCCTGTTGGTAGGGGAATGTCATAAATATCTGGCCCTTCCATGGCCTGCTCGTCTAGCCCTATGCGAATACTCGCGTGCTCGGATTCATTTGTTGAAGCGATGAGCCTGAAGGTTTCAGCGGCTTGTTTATTTACCGCACGGGGTACGTTGATGTTATCTCTTGTGTAGGGAATATTGAGTGTATAATCGCTTTCGAGCGCATTGAATGTATAGTATGCAACTCCAGTGGATGCGGATTTAAACGTGTCGGCTAGCACATACCCCTTTCCGGTCCACATGAATAAATCATCAGGCGCGGCATCTGTATTGACATTTTGTACATCTCGCCAAAGTACATCCACTTCAAATGGATTTGAAATCACATTCCATCTGGGGTGCAATGTGATTCTAAAAACGCCTCGGTCAGGTGCAAGTGTGACCGTAGGAACTGACTGATTTAAGTTGAGCGGATTTTTGCTCAGCAGCCAGAAACCGTTACCGGCGGTAAATTTGAAATTCGGGCTATCTGCTTTTTCAGTTGTGTATTCCTCTAGTCCACCACTTCCCAAGGAGCCGGTGTCATGAAACAGCCGCCAATCATTCTTTGCACCCGGCATACCTGTTAATACGGACTCAACCAGGGTTTCTGCGTCTCCGGGACGCGCGATGAGTCTGTAGCTACTTGACTTTTTGTAGTCTTCAAATGTGATGTCAGGTGTCCAGCTTACCTGATCGGGATAATGCGCAATTTGGGCAGCTGCTGGCAGTGTACTTATTGTCAACCCCGGTGCATCATCATGACTGATTTCCAAATGAATGGGGAAAAACTCCTCACAATCAGTTTCAGCAGTAATTTCCGGTAATGTAAAAACATACTTCTCATTCACGGACCCAATAGCTTCATTTCCATTGAAATACCACTGTAGTTTATATGCTTGTGAACTTCCGTTAGGCGCCGTTGGAAGAGGGCTGAAAAGAGAGTCTTTGACCAATTCAAATTGACAGGTGTCATTCAAGCCGGCAATATCTGCCTGGGGTATATAGGTAAACGTCTCTAAAGAACTAGCAAGCGTTGCGTTGGGGACGATGTGGTCAAAAGTGAGTGCATTATTACCAACATGCAATTGCTGCATCCGTCCATTATCAAACAAAGGAATCGAGGTAAGGACGTTGTCACTCAAGTCGGCTACTGTCAAAAATTGTAGTGATCCTAGAGATGGTGCCAGATTCCCGCTGATACCAGTATTTTTCAAGTTCAACTCTTGTAACTGCGAATTCGTGCGGAACGAGATCCCCTCTATGGATCTGTTCAATGGATTATTGGCTAAATCCAGCTTATTCAGATTGTCAGACATGCATGAAGCGTAATCCAGGATAGTGCCATTGATACTATTGTTGGCTGCCTCCAATATAACCAGCCCGTTCAGGTCGCAGAGACCGTTGGGAAAGGTGCCTGTTAAGCCAAAATCAGATAGGCTGAGACCCCGAATTCTGGTGCCAAGGATGTCAATGCCTTCCCAGGAGGCCAGAGGCGCTGTTGGGTCCAGCCAGTTAGCAGGAGAAGGATTTGGATTTAGTTCGTTGGCTATTTGTACAACCAACAGGCTATCTGTCTCATTTGCCGCGGACAAGAATACAGAAATTGGTTCATTTTCCAGCGTAGCCTCCGTGGCGACAGTGCTCGAGACGCGTAGGGTGTAAATGTTTTCTTCATTCACATTGCGTAAGTCCAAAAGCGGATCATTTGCACCTGGAATCTCTCCTGAACGTTGGCTTAGCCATTGAAAGCGCATTGATTCAGTTACTATGTCTACGCCTCCAAATAGGGAAAGCGTACCTCCAATGGCTACGTTTGCGTCATAGGATGAGCCGAAGCGTGCCTGATCCGTATAAGTAAAGAACGGGATGCTCACATTGGGTTCGAGGGATACAAATGTAAGTTTGTTCTCACTTACATTCAGTACTTGCAGATTGGGCATCCCGGACAAATCTGGAAGCGTAGTGAGTTGATTGCTCTGGAGCAAGAGTTCTTCCAGCGGTAAGATAGATGTGAAACATGCTGATACTCCACCTTCGAGAGCATTGATTTGGAGGTGCAAGTCCACGAGCATCGGAAGTTGACATAGCGTTTCCGGTATTGTACCCGTCAGGGTATTGTTACCCAATCTAATGGTTGTCAACTGCCGTAAAAGACCCAACTCTTCTGGCAGGCTACCTTCCAGGCTCGTGCCCGTGATCCTCAGGTCTACTAAATTGGTCAGGTTACCAAATTGTGTCGGAATTTCTCCATTAATTCCCCTGCCAATATTGGCGAGGTTGAGGAATTCCAGGCTGGTGAGATTTCCCCATTCCGTAGGGATAATGCCTTCAAATTGATTCCCGGCAGCTGAACCTGTTATCGATAGCGTTTCTAGGTTAGTCAAATTGCCCAGACTTGCGGGTAATTGGCCCGTTAACTGATTGTCGCCAAGCAACAGCTCACGCAAGTTGACAAGATTGCCCAGGCTGTCTGGAATATTTCCTTGTAACGCATTGATCTGAAGCTGCAAGATTTCAAGATTCCCTAACCTGCCTAATTCTTGGGGGATAGTACCAGACAACGCATGTCCGCCAAGCAATAAAGTTTTTAGATTAGCTAAGTTGCCCAGTTCGGCAGGTATTGTTCCGCTTAGTTGACGTTGTGCACCCTGTGCGCCACCGACTACAAATTCTTCCAATGCTGAAAGGTTTTCTATCGTCGTGGGGAGTACTCCATTGAGTGCAAATCCCAGTAAATTGATGTTCGTTACGCGATTGTTTAGGACGGTTACGCCAGTCCACCCACTGACAGGCCCCTGCAGCCAATTGTTATTACCTCCCCAGTTGACACCATCTGTAGCTGTGTAAATGTCTACAAGGGCTAACGAGTCAGCTGTAGTTATTTGTGCTGATGATTTATACGGGAAAATTGTAGCTATAAATAGAGGCAAGCCGAACAAGCGTAGGCGATTAGAGGGCATAACAATGTGGGTAACAGGTTGGGAGAATGCGAGCTGTTTTGGCCGTGACGCAATGGATTCTGTGCGCAAATAGGTTACTGGCTTGACGGGCGATCAGGGGGATCAGCAATTTCATCCGGTTTACAAATGACTGCTTGGGTTACAAAACAGTCGAGTGCAGCCACTACTCCCGCACCCGCTGCTACCCAAGGCCAGGGTTTGCGCTTCTTTTTTACTTCGAAGATGTTATTGGGGTAATTCCAGTCTCTTGCCTCCTGTAGAATCCGCTCTATGCTGAGCGCGAGTGTATAAGGCGACTCTTCCAAAGTGATAATCCCCAGTAATTCGTGGTCTTTGGTGAATAGTCCACCGCCAGAGTATCCTTCA
>JBCCIM010000205.1 GCA_039111535.1 Bacteroidota bacterium
AAAAATCCCCTCAATTTTGTAAACAACTTTGCTGAAATCTCCATTGAACTGGCTGAAGAACTGGCAGACGCCATTAAGAATGAGGAAGAGGCTGGTGACATTATTGATGACTTGAAGCAAAATGCCAGGCACATCACCAAGCATGGCCGGCGTGCAGCAAGTATCGTGAACAGCATGATGCAACATGCGAGCGGTTCTCAGGGTACGCGACAAAAAGTAGAGATCAATGATTTGATCGAAGAGTACATCAACCTTGCATACCACGGGATGCGCGCCCGATCTGCTAACTTCAATACCTCTATCACCCAGGAATTTGATAAAGAGGCCGGAGAACTGGAGATGGTACCGCAGGAAATCGGACGGGTGCTCATCAACTTATTCAACAACGCCTTTTTTGCTATGCAGGAAAAGGTGGAAAAAGGCGATACCACCTACGAGCCCGAGTTAACAGTTAAAACCGTGAAACTGCCGCAGGCTGTAGAAATCCACGTGCAGGATAATGGCCCAGGCATCCCAAAACGTATTCGGGAACGCGTCTTCGAACCGTTCTTTACGACCAAAGCTGCCGGCAGCGGTACTGGGCTTGGACTATCGCTCAGTTTTGACATTATCACACAAGGCCACAATGGCTTGCTCCAAGTTGAAAGCACACCAGGATCTGGCACCACATTCAAAATTACGCTTCCTTCAGCCTAACGCGGCATGAACCTCTGGTGTTTACACGGCAACCTGCAACAACCATCCGTCTGGCACCCTTTCAAAAACTGCTGGTCGTATCAAGGCAAGCCACTTGCTTTAAAGTGCCCCAGCCTGTGGCGTAATCCGGCAACAGACTTCACCTCCTGGACCAACCACTTTACCAACTCAGTTGCAGCCATTGCAGATAACCAATCCCAATGGCTACTCGGTTACTCGCTGGGTGGGAGGCTGGCATTACATGCGGCATGCTCACAGCCAAGTTTATGGACAGGCGTTGTGGTAATCGGCGCGCACCCCGGCTATCAAACTCAATCCGAGCGTAAGAAACAGTTGGCATGGGACACAAAATGGGCCGGTCGGTTCAGCAATGAGCCGTGGGAAATCTTGCTAGAAGAATGGAATGAACTCCCTGTATTTGGCGGTATCCCCAACCCAACAAAACCCGACCTCAACACCTTTGATCGACGCAAAGTCGCAGCGACATTCACCCGGTTCTCAAAAGGGCAGCAATCTTATCTCATCCCCGCCTTATCAGCCCTCCAAACCCCTCCCATCTTATATATTACGGGCGAAAAAGATACGCGCTACCACACCATCGGGCAGATGCTCCAAACACACTGTCCAACAGTTCAACATGTGGTTATCCCCAATGCCTGCCATCGGGTGCCATGGGAAAACACGCCGGCGTTTATCAAAATTATTCAGGTTTTTCTAGACCAAACTCCTTAAAATACCCAGTAATGCCACCGTTTGGATTAACGCGCTCTATTCATTACAGCAATTCCATGAAAAACTCCCGCCGTCAGTTCCTAAAGAAATCCGCACTTGGCGCTGGTTTTGGCCTCAGCCTACCCGGCATGCTTGAAGACGTTGACCTCGATGTTTTCCCCGACGATGTCAATGTAATTCTTTTCCAGGGCGACTCTATTACTGACGCCGGACGAGACAAGAAAAACCAACAGGCCAATCGCCCTGGAAGCCTTGGAAATGGCTACGTGAGCCTTATTGCCTCAGAATTGCTCGGTAGACAGCCGGAAAAAGACTGGCAGTGCTACAACCGGGGCATCAGCGGCAATAAAGTACACCAACTCGCCGCACGGTGGAAAGAAGACTGCCTGGACCTCAAACCCGATCTATTGAGCATCATGATCGGCGTAAATGATTTCTGGCATACCCTTACCCACGATTACAAGGGTACAGTTGCGGTTTACGAAGAAGATCTGCGTAACATGCTCGACCTCACGCTCTCTGCGCTCCCAGATCTCAAGCTTATCATTGCAGAACCATTTGCTGTTGATGGCGGCACAGCGATCGACAACACGAAGTGGTATCCTGCGTTTAACGCATACCGCGAAGCTGCAAAAAACATAGCGATGGACTACAACGCCGGCTGGGTGCCTTTTCAACGATTGTTTGATGAAGCGCTCGAAAAAGCACCGGTTTCTTACTGGTGTCCGGATGGCGTGCATCCCGCACCGGCCGGCAATTACCTGATGGCACAGGCCTGGCTCAAAGCCTATCGGTCGATGAAATAGCCCTGCCCCCTCCTATACAAACGTCCGGGTACATGCAGGCAGAACCTATCGACAAGAGAACGAATTCGACCAGGCTCGAGACGTTTAGCGACGCAGTTTTTGCTTTCTCAGCCACATTGCTCGTGGTATCTCTCGAGGTACCGGAGAGTTTTCCTGCGTTACTTGATGACCTGCGTGGATTTATAGCATTCGGTTTGCGTTTCGCCGCTTTGCTCATGCTATGGAGTGTGCACCATGCCTACTTCCGCAGATTCCCGCTGGCCGACAACGTAAATATTGTCTTGAACGCCTGCCTGTTGTTTGTCATCCTTTTCTATGTATACCCCCTTAAATTTATGTCAGAGGGGCTCGTCAATATGTTGATGGGCATACCGACAAACATGGGGATGCGGAATGCGGACGATTTGGCGCTGATGTTTATTCTTTACAGTGCGGGGTTTGTCGCAATTTTCTTTTTTGTTGCGCTAATGTACTGGCATGCACACCGAAAAAGTAGGCTGCTCAACCTGTCGTTTCTTCAAAAGAAAGAAGCAGCCTTTTTTGCGCGGCACTACTTGATACTGGCTGGCGTAGGTGGACTTTCGATTGTCATGGCCGTTTTGAAAATAGGGATACAGATTGGCGGACCCGGTCATGTCTACATGATCCTGGGGCCACTCTGTTACTGGCATGCCCGGCGCCACACTCAAGAAATAGCTGAACTAGACGAGCACAATACGCAATGAAGTTTTCAAACCCACAGAAACTTTTCTTTTATCAGCTATTCCTGCTTGTATGTTTTGCATCCAATGCCCTTGCAGTACCCGTCAACCCGCCCTCGATGGAATTTCGGGCCGAGAAAGTAAAGTCGAAAGACATTGATGATCTGCTCAACAAGCTTGCTCCTGAAGGATGGATGCCGGCGTTTATCATCGAAGACGAACTGAGAAAACGCGTATTGTTCAGGCGCTCCCTCGACCCGACGCGACGGGCCCTCACGCTGGAATACCAGGCCAAAACCGTCGACGGGATGATGAAGCAGATGCAGGATGTGGTCAACACGGAGGCAGCGGCCGGCTGGATGCCCGTGTTTATTATCCGCGACACCTTCAAACACCGCATCATTTTTACCCGCGACAAAAACAGGCCAAATGCAGACGCAGAGTACATGAAATTAATCGTCGACGAATCCCGGCATCTCGATGATACCTTCAACCACCACGGCCGCGTGGGCTGGGAGCCCAAGTTTGTTGTTGAATATGGCGAGCGGTATCACGTGCTATTCAGACGTAAAACGGGCGTTGAGCACCAACCAAAACGATACCGGGCGCTCAAAACACTGGCTACGAGTCTAATTGACAACACCTTTAATGAACTTGCTGCAGAAGGCTGGCAGCCGCTGATCACATTTCAGGATAAAAAGGAATACCGGATGCTCTTTGTTGAGCACCCCCAGGCACATCGGCTCGAATACTTTGCCGACCGGGTTACCCTCATTAAACACCTGGATGACAGCTTCGGTCGGTGGAACCAACAAAGCTGGCACCCCATCTTTGTCTGGCATTTCTCTGCTGACACGACGCTTTTCACTGGTGAAGAACAATATCGTGTTTTATTCGCCCGGGCACGGTCGTAAGCGCAATTCCTTATGCCGATTTTCTAATGTCGCATTAAAGATTGCATTTGGTTGTTTGCGACACATAGAAGTAGCATTCAACCAGCAGACAACAATGCCCTTGTTCTTCTAACACGCGATCACAAAACAGTTGGATTTGCCCTATAATCAAGAGATGACTATAATTGGATTCATTTCCCATGGGTGGGCACGCGACTGCCCACATTCCTGTTTGTGCTTTTTATCCTGGTGCTGAGCGCTTAATTATCCTCGAAGCAACCGACGGCATGTTGTTGCACTTCGCAAAACACCCTATGAGATTACCTTTTGTTTGATATGAAATTGATACGTTTAAGCCTTGCCTGTTTTTTCTTTCTATTTACCGCGCTCCCGCTGCAGGCCCAGTCACAACCCGTCGATGACGTTACAACGCTGGACGGCATCATTCACGCGTACTACGACATTGTATCCGGACCCGCCGGCAGCATACCCGACCGGGAACGGGACATGTTCATTCACATCCCGGATGCACAGGTTATTATCATGAATGAAACCGCTGAAGGAGAAATTGTGGCAAACACCATGACGATTCAGGGTTTTCACGACCGAATGGGCGGGGCGCGTAAAACAGGATTTTTCGAATACGAAATCCACCGCGAAACCCAACAATACGGTGCCACGACCCACATCTGGAGTACCTACGAATGGAAAACTACAGAAGATGGCCCTGTAGGTGGCCGCGGCATCAACAGCATCCAGCTCTATCACGATGGCGACCGATATTGGATTGCTGCTGAAATCTTTGATACGCGCAACAAACCTATTCCCGAGCAATACATGCCGAAATAAAAAGAAGCCCTGGCGTGGGTCATACGCCAGGGCTTTTCCATCTCTTGGAGATCCTTCTTCCGATATAAATGCTTTACTGCGTTACCACCGTTACATACAATGGGTTATTGGCGTCACGCGCTTCCCACTGACGATGCCAAGTTCCGAGGTTGGTTACCCCAAAATTTGCTGCCAGGCCGCTAAACGCCCCAAGGCTCAGCAACGCGCTTTTGTCTCCTCGAATGATTGTGTTATCGCCAATGATCAGATCCAGGCCATAATCTGAAGACTGTAAGTCGCTCGCAAGATCGTCCATCTCATCTTCAAAGTCTTCTTCCTCGTCAGTCCTGCGGTGCCAATAGAGGCTGGCCTCATAGACCATTTTATCCGGACCTATAGCACGATTTCGTTTGTAGGCTCTCAGCCCTAGGGAGCCGTAGCGATTAAAATCTGCCCAGACGCAATCGGGTCCACTCGTTTTGCCAATTGGGTGATAACATGGATCATAATCTTCGCCCGTATCCCACATTTTCTTGAGTGAACTCAAACGGGTGATTGAGATATCAAAATGCTCAAGCTCACCTATAGGCATGGCCTCGGTGCGGTATTCGTTACCAGGAACGGCTATGCTCGGGTCAAAACCACCGCCAGCAGTTTGCAGCACAGGCACATCCGTGGTCCGATCGATCATGATTACACCGCGGCCATGATTGTGTTGATTCACAATTTCGAAAAAGATGCTGTCTGAAATCAGGCTCATCGTTTCGTTAAAGTACGTATTACCTTCATGATTAGGCTCGCCGGCGTCGTCTGAATGGAAAACAACACGATTTCCTTTTTTCGATGTAAAATCGTGTGTATGCTGTAGAATTTCCGAATGATGAAAGTCCTGGCCAAATGCAGAAGACCAGATGCCACTCATATCACGATATACAGATACATCCATGTGCCCCGTATTGGGCAAACCTTCGTGCAAGGCAACAATGGCGCCTTCGATTGTCACGTCGCCTCCCAGGTTAATGGCCGGATTCAAGCTGTTCTGCGGCGGCTTAACCAGGATTACCCCGTCCCAATTGAATGTAACGCCTGGCGGTACAATCAAGTCACCTTCTACTACCAAAATTCCTTTGCCGGAAAAATCACTAGAGAGGGTCAGGTCGCCTTCTACGGTTAACATTGATTGACTACCATCGAGGCCAAAGGTTGAGCTCAGGTCGCCGGCACTGCTTGCAACCTGGTGTTCTGACGGATTGGAAAGGGCATAAACCTCAACCGCTTCGCTGATTTGGTCCGGGTAAAACAGGCCAGCCTGGCCATCAAACGCGTCGCGCTCTGCCTGCGTAAAACTCTGTAACTGCGATGCCAGTGCGCTTTTATTGCCATTGATAAGTGCATTTTCCAGTGCAGCACTGGTTTCTGTCAGTCCCAGTCCCCATTCAGACAAATCATTAATCTGCTCAAGGTCGTCTACAAACACGTCTTCGAGATCTTGCAGACTCTGATCATCGAGCGCAATGCTTTCCAAATCAAGCACAGAAAGCTGCGAGATACTGGGCTGCAATGCACCAACTTTGAATTGAACAGGATTCAACGCGAAGCCTTGCCAGGAAAAGCGGCTTCGGATTTCGTGAACGGTTGAGTCGTACGCGCCATAAGCCCGAAACTCAAGGATATTGGCACTCGGAAAAGAAAAGTCTTCGATCCAGATTTTGCCTCCATCCCTTGTCAGGGTATCTGTAAAGGGCTGAGAAATTGAACTGCTTCCTTCGCTGTCTACCCAGTGGGTGAGCACCAGCTTGCGGCCGGTCATCGCCAGGTCACGGGCGACTTCAAGAGAGCGTTTTTTGTTTTCGCGTGATTCTGTTTCATTGGCCTGGCCCTGCATGTTAAACACGGCCAACAGCGTTGAAAAGACCACCGCGATGGCTATAACCAATGCGCCTTTTCCCATTTTATTTTCCTGTAAGGTTTAATCCCAATTGCTCAATTCAACAGTAGCGCCATAGCGACTGAAATTGAGTTGTGTTCTGGATTCCTGATCTGAAATCTGGTCCATCGCCTCCTGTGCCATTTGTAGCTGGAAACGAACCTTTGACAGGGCAACTGGACACTGACCCGTCAGCGGTGATTGAAATACAGGGTTGCCGTTTTCTGCAAACTCAACCCTGAAAAACGTTACCCCCAAATCGCTCCAACCTTCTCCAGAGCCGGCAACAAATCTATTCAGGCGATATAAAGGATGTGTCTGGGTTGTGCCACCAACCAATCGGGAAACGTTATGTCCCAACTCCCGATCGAGCGTGTACATCACTTGTGCTACGGGCGCTGCCATCGGATCTGAGTAATCTGTTTGTGGATCGGATAGAGAAGGAAACTCGAAAATTAAAGTAGTATCTCCATTAGCCGTAAATTGGCACTGGTATGATGTCAATGCCCCCCCTGAAAAAACACCTCGTGCAATCGCAGAATCGGTTTGCGCCTGGGTCCGCATATTCATCAGATCGCGTTCGAGCATCTCCGAGATGTCCAGCGTGCTGGAGCGCACCATGTAATTGACGGTTGTCTCTGCATTCGACTGCATGCCGCGCAGTTGCACAAGGCCAACAATCAACATGATGGCGCCAAAAACCAGAAACGAGCTGATATGATCAAACAAAAACTGCATTGTACCCGATGGAAGTGAGGGGCTTTCCTAGTTGAGATAGTCTGTGATAACGACCATTTTTTGAAGACGTACAACAGCCTGTGCTTCGCCGATGCGGTCCAGTACTGTGGCCTCGATCTGTACTTCTTTAGCAAGCGTTGGAAATGTCACCCCTTTCCCATCACTTGCCTGTACATAGCGGACGGAGAATTCGCTCCTGATCTGGAATTGTTCAAGGTTCAGCTGGTGCATTGTTGTATCAACAAACCCTTCAAAGTCATCGAGATCATCAAAATCGGCTATGTTTGTAGCGTCCTCAGATGGATCGGTCCCAAAGCTTGCCGGCGGCGTGAGATCACTAACCCCTGTATCAAGAATGGCCATGTTAACACGGGCTTCGTCAAAAAAAGCTTGCTCCGTAACTTCGTGCAGGCGAACTTTCGCAAAGTCTGCGGCTGCGGATTCCATTTCACGGAGGTAGGCGCTTTTCTGAACGAGGAACGCAGAGCGCTGTTGATTCATTGAGAGCGTTACAAGGATGAGTAGCGCCCCCATGGCAAGCATGGTCTGTTGCATGGGCTTGTAGGTTGGGGATGTGTGAGCGTTTATTCTGAACCTCGGCCGGTATGGAGACGGGAGACAAATCCGACCGGTTCATTGCCAAGCATAAGGGGGGAAGTCTGCAGGGTTTTATATGGACTGCGCAGTTAGCTTGGAACAGTGTTTCATTATTTTACAAGAAACGTACCACTGCCACACTTTTGCGTCATTTATTTTCATCTTTGCTTACTATGCGCCAAAACCTGTCTGATTTCCGGGCATTCGTGCGCCAAAGCATAGCGTTTTTGTTTGACACCTGGGATATCCCCCCACCCCCCAATTAAGTTTATGCGCCCTGGGCGTTAGACTTTAACATACAGCCGGCATCTCGTAGTGACATGAACAACATGGCGCATCTCAAAAATTGTCTCAACCTGTAAGGCGTTTTACCTACACCCCGACAGGGCACGGTGCATTATTGATTTGCTGCTGCATCAGGGGTTGAGACGCCTTCAATTTCCTCAATGATCTGCTGCATCCATTCAGCCTCCGCCGTTGCTACGCCGGCCTGCAGTGTAGCACCTTTACTCAGTGCAATCCCTTCCTTTGCCCGCTGCACAGCTTCCTCGAACTGTCCACGCACAGCAAGCAGACTCGCGTCTACCCTCGCGATGGCGTGTTTTTCAATGAATGGGCCTTCGTATGTATACTGCCTGGGGTCTAGCTTCACATCTCTCCGATATCGCAAATGGAAGAAGACCACTTCCAACCAGATGGACGCCTGCAATACAGGCGCCGCGTCAGCCACCTGAACCTGGAGTTTATCGATAAAGAAGCCGGCCTGCACAATATCGCCCCGATCGAGGTGCATCAAGTAAGCGATCAGATAACACGTGATGTCTATTTTATCCGGCGCCCCTGCTTGCAGCGCTAACAAATCTTCGACATAGCCTGCAGACCAATCCCGCGGGCGCAATCCACGAATAGACTCTGCAGTTAGCGCCTGAAGCAAATATTTACGCTTTACCCGACGCCCTCCCCTGATCAGATCGAGTAATTGTTTGCCATCATTGTCGTACCCTTCAGTTGGTAGTGGCAACAGGGTAACCAGGGCAATGCCCCCATTAAACAGCGCGCTGCAGACGAAGTAAAATACTGCGTAGCCCATCCAGGCATCTGCATACGTTGGGCTGTGGAGGGAGATGGCAAGCAACGCGCTAATCAGAGCAGCCAACAAACTGGCGATGGGACCACCGGCGATATATAAAAAGTAGCCCGGGCCGGCTTCCAGTTTTTTCTCCGGAATGCAAAGTGCCATGCCACCGCTCAAATGTACCCATCGGTTGAGGCCAAAGGTCAGCTTGCCCTGTTCATGTGCCACTTTTAGCGGGCCGGCAATGAGCATGACAAATCTGAATCGCGCAACCCGTCCACCTGCTACGTGCCCCAGTTCATGGATGAGAATGGCCAAGAACGCCAAACCGACAAGGGACGGAAAGAGCACATACCAGGCCGGCACAGCAAACTCTATTTGTCCGGCCGCCCCCTCTACTACAGAGGCCAGGTACGAGCCGACGAAGGCACCAGCAAACAGAATTGCGGCAAAGGCAATTCCTTTCCTTATATATGATGCAGTTGTCGACATGCGGTGAGAAATAGGGGATTAACGCGTTGCGCTTAATCGTGGGATTACTACTCGCGGGGATATTATGCGTATCGGCATGTTCTACGTAATCAGAACCAACAAGTTGGATTGGGTACACAGGCTTTGGTTATCCAAGTTGGTACAGCGCCTATTTGACTTGCGTATAGGATATGAATGAATTAATCTAGCAGTACCAAGTTCACTGTCAAACCAGCAACCGGATCATGAAGAAGAAACCCATCTCCCGCCGGCAGTTTGTCGGCCAATCAGCTGCCGCGTCTTTTGGCGCTATGGTGCTGCCCCGTCATATTCTGGGCGGACCAGGATTCCTGGCACCAAGTGATACATTGAATATCGCCGCCATTGGCGCCGGCGGTATGGGTGCATCGAACATGAGCGCGCTCACCAGCCAGAATATTGTAGCCATCTGCGATGTTGATGATGAGCGCGTGGCGTCTTCGATGAGAGACCGGGAAGGTAAAATTCGCGAGGACCGGGTTGAACTGGTAAAAGCTTACGAAAAGGCGAAGAAGTATAAAGACTTCCGCAAGATGCTCGAAAATCAAAAAGACATCGATGCGGTAGTTATTGCAACGCCCGATCATACCCATGCGCCGGCAGCAACCATGGCGATGCGCATGAAAAAGCACGTATACGTCCAGAAACCGCTCACGTATACCGTACACGAAGCGCGTGTACTTCGGCAGGTAGCCAAAGAAACCGGGGTGGTCACACAGATGGGCAACCAGGGCCACTCCCACGACGACGGCCGGCGGCTACTTGAACTGATCTGGGCCGGCGCGATTGGCCCGGTACACGAAGCCCATATCTGGACCAACCGCCCCATCTGGCCACAGGGCATCCCGCGGCCTGCCAAGTCGGAAAAAGTGCCCAAACATCTCGATTGGGACCTTTTTCTCGGACCTGCCAAAAAAGTACCCTACAACCCTGCCTACACACCGTTTACCTGGCGGGGCTGGACCGACTACGGCACCGGTGCACTCGGCGACATGGGCGCGCACCTGATCGATCATGCCTATTGGGCGCTCGATTTGAAAGCACCAACATCCATTGAAGCCGCCGGCTCTCCGTACGGTGGCGAAGATCGGGCATCATTCCCGCTTGCCACGCAAGTGCACTACGAATTTGCCCAGGGATACCGGGATCCGATCAAGCTGACCTGGTACGATGGCGGCTTGCTGCCGCGCCGGCCTGCAGCCATGCCGGCAGACGCACCCATCAATCCGACAGGAGGCGCCATCCTGATTGGTGAGAAAGGTGTCGTCGTTTATGATACGTATGGCCACAACCCACGCCTCTATCCTGAGATTCTCGAAAAGGAATACGCAGACGTGCCGCAGACCCTGCCACGCATTGCGGAGAGCCATGAAATGAACTGGGTGAATGCCTGTAAAGGTATGGGAGAAGCCACGTGTCCGTTTGACTACGCCGGCCCGCTCACAGAAACGATGCTCCTTGGCAATGCCGCGTTGAAAGCCGGCTACGGCCGAAAGTTGTTCTGGGACGCCAAGAAAGGCGAGTTTATAGGCGCTCCCGATGCCAACCAGTATCTGCACTACGAATACCGCAAAGGCTGGGTATTGTAGGAGCAGGTACGAAAAACTGAATGCGTAAAAAGCACGCAGGAGCCTGATTCCTGCGTGCTTTTTACATTTATGCCCAGGCGCACAAATCAGGCACCCGGAACTAGCGTGCTGCATTTAATTCGCACACATAACATAACCTATTCCTCCAGCGACCTGACCAGCGTATCCAACAGCGCGCCATTTGCATCATGGCCATATTCCCAAAACATAATTCCACCCAGCGACCTTTCTTTTACAAATGATACTTTTTGCCGGAGAGACTGGGAATCTTCAAAAGAGATGAATGTAGATGAATCTGCACTCCACAGATAAGGTGCCCGGGCACTATCGTCCCAATAAAGATCAAAGCTTCTTTTGTTGATGTAGTCTGTTGTCAGTTCGCGATAGGTATATGCGCGGGTAGGCCGGCCGGCTGACTGGTACAGGCCACTGTTTGTTTTGCTGACCTGTGTCCACCCTCTGCCATAGAAG
>JBCCIM010000206.1 GCA_039111535.1 Bacteroidota bacterium
GCCGTTCTGTTTCAAACCCACATGAACAGTGCATTGATTCATTAAAACTTGACGTATACAAAGAAAAAGCGCTTTCCGTCTGGTGCCATCAAATACCGAAGGGCGCACTACAGGCCACGCTCATAGGCTTTGAGCCAGAACTGTAAATTAGTCGTCGTTACGCTTTTGCGATGTCCCTTACTTATCAACGTTTTCACCAACGAAATGGCTTGTTCCTGATTACCGGCAAAATGATGAGCCAGAGAAAGCACAAAGTTATTCTGCAACTTGAGCGGCAATGCTTCCTGGGCAATAATCGCATGCTCCAGCGCCGTTTCTGCATCGAATGGTTCACCGTAACAATCGTACCGCAACGTACGAATTTTCCAATGCTCTCTACATCCCAACAAGGCCAGCGCATACAACCGGTCATCAGAGTCACGCTTTGGCTTAATATGTGTTGATGCAAATGCCGCATCCCGCATTTTTCCCTCGGTTGCAATCCTGTCGGCTGTTCGGCCCATTTCATTGTAGATGTAAGCCAATTCCCACAGCGTAGTTGCCAGATCAAAGCGTGGAGAAAACTCCGCGAAGGCTTCAGCCGCTGCTGTCAACGATGTAATGGCTTCATCATATCGTCCCATCTTAGCTTGCGCGATGCCAGCATAGTAAGAGGCAGAAGTTGCGTTAAATCGATTGCCATTCCGTTCCCAGATAGGCTGCGTATAGCGTACTTTTTCTTCCACCTCGTCCCATCGCTCCATGCCAACATACAACTGTATCAACCGGGTATGCGCAAATACCATGTCCTCTACATCCGGACCATACTTTTTCTCCATGATATACGCTGCACGTTCCAGCGCCATCTCAGCCTTTTCCATCTCCCCGATTTCCTGCAGGTAGGAAGCAGTAGTAATGAAAAGGCTTGGGTTGGAGTCTGTATTAATCAGCGCCTCATCGGACACAGCCCACATGCGGTCAAATGCCTCAAGAACTTTCGGAGAGTTTATGTCACGCTTTAGCTCGATCCTAAAGAGTCCGTACAACGGGCGCAGCATCAAGCCGCTTTGCGAACCTTCATTGCGTGCAATCAGGTCGGCTGTACGGCTGTAGTACACCATCGCAGAATCCGAATTCTCCTTCCAGTTGCGGTAAACGCCACCGATGTGATACAGCATTCGGTGCAGTCGAAGGTCGTCTGCCCCATAATTTTTCTCGAGGATAGACAGGGCATTGTGAGCAGCCTGAATTGAGCTATCCGGCTGTGGCGAGTCATCCCGGACCATCCGCTCCATCGTCTTAACGGCAATAGCCGCCCAGTCTTCTGCAACTTCGGGATGCATCGGGCCCAGCGTTGCAGTGTGGATGTCTTTTGCCTCAACCAAAAGGGCAAGGATCTCTTGTCGAGTTTCGGGCGCCATGCCACCAAAGTGGCGTGACTTGGTCTCCGCAAGCGCACGCAAACTTTCTGCGACATCAGGATGATCGCTTCCCAATGTTTCTTTTCGCAGCCGAATGGCCTCTTCGAGCATGTTCGTAGACTCATTTTCGAGGCCAAGCTCCCAGTAAACACGCCCCATCGTATGCATAAGCCGTGCACGGATGGCCGGCTCATCCTGCAACTCAGATTCAATCCGCTCAGCGCCTTCATCCAGGATTTCGCGCGCCGTAATTGAATTGCCGCGCGCGACACTTGGATCAGATACCTCAAACAACTGAATCATGAAATCAGAAACGCGTTCTGCTGTTGTGGCCTCCTCCTGCGCCAACGCTTCAGCTCGCTGCGCCCGTAGCAATCCGACTGTCGCAGCAGTGATCCCACCGATGAGCGCCAGAAAAATCAGGCAGCCGGCAATCACGCCCGTTTGGTGCCGGCGTATAAATTTCTGCATCCGGTACGCCATACTCGGTGGCCGCGCCATCACCGGTTCGTTGTTCAGGTACCGGCGCAATTCCATTGCAAGTCCGTTTACCGTATCGTAGCGACGAGCGCGGTCTTTCTCGATCGACTTCAACACAATCCAGTCAAGATCACCTCTTAGCTCACGCTCCAGTTGATCTGGTGTTGTCTGTCGGTGCGCTGCAATGGTATCTTTTTTTGCGCCCAGCGAGGTTAGTCGCGTGCTTGGTCGGGGTACCTGGCTGTCGCGAATGGCCTTATGGATAGCCTGCTGCGCTTTGGCTTTAAGGTCGAGCGGCTTGGTGCCTACCAGGAGCTCATACAGCATTACACCAAGCGAATAGACGTCAGTGCGCGTATCCACATCAAACCCGCCGCGTTCTGCCTGTTCAGGACTCATGTATGCCGGCGTGCCCACCAGTTGCCCGATGCTGGTGACCAGTGTATGCGTTGTAAGGTTATATCCAACGGCTTTTGCGATGCCAAAGTCGATTACTTTGGGGACGGGCCTGTCATCCTGTTCGGAGATAAGCACATTCGACGGCTTGAGGTCACGGTGAATCACACCTTTCTGGTGCGCGTGCTGGACGGCACGGCAGATGTCCATAAACAGTTCGATGCGTTCAATCGTAGAGAGCCGCCTGTTGTCGCAGTATTCATTTACCGGTACGCCCCGAACGAGCTCCATGACAAAGTAGGGCCGCCCAGTGGACGTGACGCCGGCGTCAAACACCTTGGCGATATTCGGATGATCCATCACCGCAAGCGCCTGCCGCTCCGAATCAAACCGGGCAACGACCTCTTTGGTGTCCATGCCCAGCTTGATAAGCTTGAACGCCACCTGCCGCTTGATGGGCTCTTTTTGCTCAGCGAGCCATACTTCCCCCATCCCGCCGGCGCCCAATTGCTCGATCAATTTGTAGGGTCCTATCTGCGCATCATTCAATGCTTCAACGGCATGCACCACTTGCTCGACATTCACCGCACCATCCAAAAACGAATCTTCTTCAGCCTCTGCATCCGCTGCCAGTAAGCTCGTGAGTTCAGCTTGCATCGCCTTGTCATCAGCACATGCGGCAGCTACAAAGGCTTCCTGGGCTTCACCTTGCAACAGGCGGGCAGCCTTGAACAGGCGTTCGAGTTTGTCAAGCGCGTTGGTTTCCATGGGTGTTGGGAAGTGCGTTGTGGGAATCCCAATATCGGGCTTTAAGCAAAATCTAACAAATTCGCGCAGATAAGCACGGTATTAAAAGCAAAAAAGCTGAAATAGGAAGACCCGACAATTCAGCTGAACTGTCGGGTCTTCCTAAAAATCAATGTATCGACCTGGAGGAAAGACCCCAGGTATAGATACTGGGATCAACTGGCAAGCAATGGTGCAATAACCAGGGAAACCACCGCGATCAGTTTGATCAGGATATTCAGGCTTGGTCCACTTGTATCTTTAAGTGGATCACCAACGGTGTCACCGGTAACGGAGGCTTTGTGGGCCTCACTTCCTTTTCCGTATTCAACACCATCTACTGTCACCCCGCCTTCGATACGTTTTTTGGCGTTGTCCCAGGCTCCACCAGCGTTAGACTGGAAGATGGCGAGCAAAACACCAGAAACGGTCACACCCACGAGGAGTCCGCCAAGCATATTTTTGTCGATGAAGCCGATGACAACTGGTACGGTAACGGCCAGTACGCCAGGCAGAATCATTTCACGCAGTGCAGCTCTGGTTGAAATATCAACACAACGGGCATAATCGGCCCGGGCTTTGCCTTCGCGAAGGCCTGCAATTTCGTTGAACTGCCGGCCAACTTCTTTAATCATGTCACCAGCGGCACGGCCAACAGCACCCATGGCCATTGCGCTAAATACATAGGGCAACATCGCACCAAGCAGCAAGCCTGAAAGAATAATCGGGTTGGCAACGTCGATGTTGTCAACGCCTGCCTGCTGCATGTAAGCAGCAAACAGTGCCAGGGCCGTTAGCGCAGCACTACCAATGGCGAAGCCTTTACCGATCGCTGCTGTGGTATTACCAACAGCGTCAAGTTCGTCTGTCCGCTCGCGCACTTCTGGTGGCAGGTGGGCCATCTCGGCAATACCACCGGCGTTATCTGAAATCGGACCATAAGCGTCTACCGCAAGCTGAATCCCTGTGACAGCAAGCATACCAACAGCGGCAATGGCGATGCCGTAGAGACCGGCAAAATGAAACGAGCCAATAATGGCACCTGCAAGTACAACAGCTGGCAGTCCGGTTGAGTACATGCCCAAACCAAGGCCGGCGATGATGTTCGTAGCAGCACCCGTAACACTCTGATTCACAACGCCTGTAACCGGGCGGTTATGTGTTGAGGTATAGTACTCCGTAATAAGGCCAATCAGTACGCCGGCCCCCAGGCCGATCAGTACAGCCCAGTACACACTCATCGAGTAGTAGTTGGCACCATCGTATGCCCAGGTCTCAGGCAGCATCCCGCGAATAATCACAAACGACAGGATAGCCATCAGGGCTGAAGCTCCAAACTCGCCAATATTGAGGGCGCGCTGCGGACTTCCACCTTCTTTTACCCGAACGAAGAAAGAGCCCAGAATAGCGACTACAATCCCAACTGCAGCAATTGCCATGGGCAAAAGTACCGCGGCGAGCGATTCAACGCCGTCCATGGCCTGGAAGGTAGGAATGAAGGCTGCACCGAGTACCATCGTACCGATGATAGAGCCAACGTAGCTTTCGAAAAGGTCAGCGCCCATGCCGGCAACGTCGCCAACATTATCGCCTACGTTATCAGCAATTGTTGCAGGGTTACGCGGATCGTCTTCTGGAATACCTTCATATACTTTACCTGCAAGGTCAGCACCTACGTCAGCAGCTTTGGTATAAATACCGCCACCAACACGGGCGAACAGCGCGATAGAAGATGCGCCAAGAGAGAAGCCTGAAATTACGTTGATCACGCGGATAACGCTCCAGTCCATGCCACTGTAGACGATGAAAAGTACGCCCAGGCCAAGCAAGCCCAACCCTACAACACTGAGCCCCATTACAAGGCCGCCAGAAAAAGCAACACTCAACGCGGGTCCGAGGCCTTTACGCGCGGCGTTGGTGGTTCGTACGTTGGCTTTTGTTGCGACGTTCATGCCGATAAAGCCGGCAGTAGCAGAACAGAAGGCCCCGATTACGAAAGAGACCGCAACGAGCCAGGAAGAGTTTTCATTGCCATTGTTTGCAAGTGCGAGCAAAATGGCTACAACGATCACGAAAATACCGAGAATGCGGTATTCGCGACGTAAAAATGCACGGGCTCCTTCTGCAATCGACGCTGCGATTTCCTTCATCTCCTCGGTGCCGGCATCCTGTTTACCAACCCATTGGGCGCGCAAGAAGGCATATACCAATGCCAGCACGCCTGCAATGGGTACCAGGTTTGTGATTAATGAAGCATCCATAGAAGTAGTGTTCCTCTTAAGCTATCTATATTAAAGTGGTAATTGCACCTTGAAATACGGCCCGGCTATAGCAAAGCCATGCAGGGGGCAGCGTTTCAAAAATGCCTAATATACGTCAGAAAAGGGCTTTTCCAAGCTCTCGCCACATCAAGAAATGGTGTAATTATGCTTATTTCTTGTTAAATCTATTCATCGCTGTCACAATGCCCTCGCAAACAAACGTGGTGGCCGCATCGCGGGCACGTTGCACAGCATCCTCAATGGGAGCTAACTCATCATCATCAAAGGGAGAGAGCACATAATCAGCTTGTTTACCTCTGCCGAAGTTATTGCCAATCCCAATCCGGAGGCGCGGAAAATTATCTGTATTTAATATGTCAATAATGTGTTGTACACCATTGTGTCCTCCCGCGCTACCTTTTTGACGGAGACGTATGGTTCCGGGCGCAAGGTTGATATCATCCACAATAACCAGCACATCCTGCGGTGTGGCCCCGACACGCGTCATGTGTTGACGTACGGGCGCACCGCTTAAATTCATGTAGGAGAGCGGCTTCAAAAGACAAACTGGCCGGCCTCTAAACCTGCCGCAACCAGCTTCTGCCGGCCCGCGGTCGGGTTTCATTGCGATCTTTGCGCGTTCACTTAGCGCATCAATAACCCAAAACCCGACGTTGTGCCGTGTCTGTTCGTATTCCACACCCGGATTGCCAAGACCGACAATCAGGCGCTTCTTACTGGCCATAAGCTATACCTGCCAGTTTTGTACTAGTAGAAGATACTTCTCCAAGCACGGTACAGGCTGAAATTATTCAGCCCCTTCAGCAACCTCTTCTCCTTCCGCTCCTTCTTCTCCTTCTTCTCCTTCTTCAAGCTCTTCAGCTGTCGCAACGATACGCGGAGCGTGGATCATCACAACGGTCTGGCTATCGCTTGACTGGAATTCGATATTATCAAAATCGAGGTCGCCAAGGTGAATAGAGTCGCCGATATTGAGTTCGGAGATATCAACAGAAAGGTGCGATGGAATGTCTTTAGGCAGACATTTGATTTCCACTTCACTAAGCACAAACTGTGTATTACCACCTTCGATCTGGCCAGCTGGTGTACCGTCGAAGCGGAAAGGCACAGCAAGGGTGATTTTCTCACCAGCCTGCAACACCTGGAAGTCAGCGTGAATGGCGTTATCGTGGACCGGGTGGAAATCGATATCTTTGAGGATACAATCCCAGCTTTTGCCTTCCAGCTCAATTTTCACGAGCGGGGTTGCATGGGACCGAATCAGTTTGTAAAGGTACCGCGCGTCGAGTTGGAAAGTCAGCGGCTCAACGTGGTGCCCGTACAATACACAAGGGACCTGGCCCTGGAGGCGTGCTTGTCGAGAAGCGCGTTTGCCCGTTCCGCGGGTAGTTGCGTCTAAAGTTGTAAATTCCATGGCTACAATGGTAGTACTTTTTAAAGCCGGCTGCAGGCTGCACGTTTGTCAATCTGCATCGTAGCCGGCTTCCAATAATCAATATTTAGGGTACAAAAAGCGTAGAGACCGATTCATCGGTATAAATACGCCGGATGGCATCAGCAAAGATACCAGCAACACTGACCACCTCAATCCGGTCAGAGGGCCGTTGCAACGGAATCGAGTCCGTGACGACGAGCCTGCTGAGTGCAGATGCTTCTATGCGTTCATACGCGGGGCCTGAAAGCAGCGGGTGTGTACAAGCTGCCATAATTTCAAGCGCACCGGCGTCACGCAAAGCACCAGCGGCACTTGTCAATGTGCCTGCCGTATCACAGATGTCATCCATGATCAGCACGTTCTTACCTTCCACCTCACCAATGATATTCATAACCTGCGCCTCGTTCTGCCGGGGCCGGCGTTTGTCTATCACAGCCAGGTCTGCGCCGAGGCGTTTGGCATAGGCTCTCGCCATCTTAATTGCCCCGACATCAGGAGCCACAACGACCAGATTGGTCAGGTTGAGGGCCCGAAAATAGTCGATGAAAACCGCAGATCCGTATAAATGATCCACAGGGATATCGAAAAAACCCTGAATTTGTGGTGCATGCAGGTCCATCGTAAGAATTCGATCAACGCCGGCAACAGTAAGCATATTCGCCATCACCTTAGCACCAATGGCCACACGCGGCTGGTCTTTCCTGTCCTGACGCGCATATCCGAAGTAAGGCATTACCGCGGTAATCCGGGCAGCAGATGCCCGACGCGCTGCATCGATAAGCATCATTAATTCCAGCCAGTGATCCCCTGGCGGGTTTGTGCTCTGGATAATGAACAGGTCAGAACCACGAATGGACTCATCATAACGGATGTAAATTTCACCGTCAGAAAAGTCCTGAATAATTACTTGCCCCAGGCCCTGCTGGTAGGCATCCGCTATTTTTCTTGCCAGTGCGGGGTTGGAACGGCCCGCAAAAAGCGTAATGGGGCTCCCGGTTGAAGATGATAACATGAGCCAGGCAAAGAATCTTTTTTGTAAAGAAAACCGCGGTGGAACGGGGAGTCACCAGAAAACAAGAACCGCCCGCAGGCGGTTGAAAGCTGGTGCAACAGATGCATATTGCAGATTAATACTAAGGGACAGGAACCCCTTCCCGATGCACATCCGATACTGGAGCCAGCAAGAGGCCGACGCTGCTAATCTGAAGCCAGCATAAGGCTGGCGCTGTGCTCGCTGTTGCCCGAGAAGGACTCGAACCTTCACCGACGGCTCCAAAGGCCGCTGTCCTGCCATTAGACGATCGGGCATTGTCAACTTCATCTGGTTTTACACGCGTGCTGTTATCGGCACACAGGCACCAGTATGAATGACAAAACTGTGGTAACAAGAAACCTCCTGCATCCACAGCGACCTATCAACGCGAAGCCATGCGAGGGGGTTTCCCCTATTTGAACGATTCGCGTTCTTCAGATAAAGTTCAAAAGAAATGAGGCCGGCTGCTTTTGTGATGCAGCAGATGCGGTCAGGTAACATGGCGCGCAAGATGCTGTTACATACCTGCGCGCCACGAAATCTTTACGGCGTTTTACGCGCTGCTGTCAGGGTTACATCGACACCATAAGAGAGCACGGTGAGAATGCCGTTCATTGCATCGCCTTCAACCGCAGAGTCGACAGTCATCGCGCCAAATTCGCCACCATCAAACTTGAATTTCACTTTCGACATGTCAGCGTCGTACGAAAGGTCTTCAAGCATGGAAACCTGTTCTGGAGCATCATCGCTAATGATCGTACCGCTGAGCACGCCATCTACCGACGCGAAGCTCATCACGCCTGTATAAACGCCTTGCGGGGTATCCAGCGAGTATGTCCAGGTACCAGTGAGGGGGTGGGCCATCATTTCTTCTGCAGCCTTTTCTCCTTCTGCCATTACGCCTTCAGCAGCCTTTTTGGAACTGGCACAACCAGCGATGAGACAAAATGCGAGCAACAGGATTGCAGATAAATTCCGGGTATGTTGCATTGGTGTGTTGATGTTAAGTGTTGGGATAGTCAATCAACGACAAGATAACCGATTACTACAACAAAACCAGCCTCCCGCTATACATGCCAGGAATTAGGCTTTGTCCCCAAAAACAAAATTAAACAGAGACAAAGCCTAGTCAAAGAGCTTCTGAAACCAGTTACGCGCCGGCGGAGGCGGTGTTGATTGGGTGACAACTGCCTGTAACAGCTGACCTATCCATTTACTTCGCTGTACCACTTCAGCAGTCGTCCACTTTTCCTGCTTGTCCTCAAGCATCTTGCGAGATTCATCCAACGCGCGCAACAACGACTTGTATGCCGGATGTGCTTCGTACTCTTCCACGGCTTTAGGGACGGTCAGCAGACGTAGCCCCTCTACCAGCCGGGCGCCCGTGTACAGGTGCAAATGTTTGTGGATCCATGTCGTATCAAGATGTTGGTAGGCATCAGCCAGGGCGACAGAAGGACGCCAGTGATCGGGCCTTTTACGCGGGGTATCTTCTGTTTTGGTCTGCCATTGTACAATGGCTTCCCGGGCAGCATCCACTTCGTCGGGCACCACAAAAACTGGTACCCCCGTCATCTCCGCCAGACGCCGGGTATCCACGGTGATGCCGGCATTTGTGGCAGCTGCTCTACCTGTAAGGCACAGGACCAACGGGAGCCGCAAATCGATTAATTGGAAGGCGAGGTACAATTGTCGGTCGAGCGCTGCGGCATCTACTACGGCAACTATGCCGGCAGGTGCATACTTGCCGCGTCCTAGTAATTTATCGTAAGCACCCGCTTCTTGCTCCGTATTACACCCCAACATGTAAATCCCTGGCAATTCTTCAAGCATACCAGCCGGCTTCAATTGCTCCAGCAGGGCTGACTTGCCTACCTGGGGAAAACCTACGAGGGTAATTACGGGCGAATAATCTGATGCCTGGGCGCGTTCCATATGGCGGCTAACCACTGATGCCGGCGCGGGTTTCTTTCTTGTCATTTTCATGCGGAGTGCCTGCTGCCAGCACTCCGCACACAGTGCACGTTTTTAATCCCTCGTGATTTTCAGGTTGGCAAACCGGCCTGATGAATTGCTGCCAACCCAAAAGCCTATTTTCCCATCTTTGCGCTCATTCAGCGAGTTGACGACCAGCACAGGCTCGGGGTTATCATCTACATAAACAGAGATCTCTTCTTCCCCAACTTCGATGCGCGCATGAAACCAGCCATCAGGGTCGGGTGCATTTGGAATCTGGCCTTCATATACACCGGGGAATTCACCGCGTAACGCACGCCATGAATGATCAGGCAGGTTGTGATACTGCACCATGCGATTGCGACGGTCACCTTCTGCCACAAAATTGAATGGACGAAAATAAATCCCTTCAAACGCATTTTCATTTTCTCCCCGAAACGCTACCCCAACAAAACTTGCCCCGGGTTCGTTCGCGCCTTTGATATCCAGTTCAATGGTACCTGTCGAAAAGCCTTCAACGCGTAACCACGCAAATCCGTCATCAGGGAAGGCATTCAGTTCCACACCTTTATGCGTGTCGTCTTCATACGGCGAAATGCGGCGGTCGACTACTTCATACGTGTCATACAAAGCAGATGCTTCTTCGCTGCCGGTACGCAAGAAAGGCCGGAGCACAAAGTTGAATTGCTCCCCGACTTCGCTGTTCGTCAGAAAAACGTAGCCAAAGTTCTGCTCACGGGAGAACTCAAAGTGCGCCTGAAAATCACCGTTGTTGCCCCCATGTCCATAGATATTACCTTGTGGCGTTGGCGCTTCAGAGAAACCCAGCGTCCAGGCATGCTGATCGTAATTGGTTACAAACACGTGATCTTCTGGCAAGCGAACCTGGGTAGAAAATAAGGTATCGTAGGTTGCAGGTGAAAGCCCGGTACCTTTGAGCAGGCTGATCATGAATGCTGCAAAATCAGTCGCGTTGATCTGGAGTCCGCCGGCCATACTTGGTAGTTGGGGCTGGTATCGGTTGTTGGCCATCCCGGTAATATGCCCACTCGCTTTGTTTTCTTCGAGATACGCATTCCACATGTAGTAGCCATGCTGTACGCCGGCCGGCTCAAAGATGCGTTCATGAATCATCTGCTGCAGGTCTTTCCTCGTCCCGCCCTCGATATGGGCAAGCACGTTGCCCAGGTATTCAAAAGCTTCACCTGAATAGGAAAACTGAGATCCGGGGTCGAACCGTAAATTCAGGTACTGCCCTTTGTTCTCATAGCGCCAGTTGGGCATCCCTGTTTTATGCGACAATACCATCCGCGCAGTAATTTTGCGGTAGCGCTCATCATAATCCAGGTCGTAGTTCGGCAGGTACGTGTGGAGTGGGGTATCCAGGTCCAGTTTGCCGGCTTCTACGAGGTGCATCGCCAACACAGCAAGGATGGGCTTGCTCATCGATGCGGCCTCAAACGTAGTATTTTCATCAACCGGGGTTTGCTCCTGTGCGTTTTTATAGCCAAATGTGCGGTGATATACTATTTTTGCATCATTGATGATGGCAATAGAAAGCCCTGGCATGCCTACTGCATCCATCTGCGCTTCTATAAATGCATCCATGGCCGACGCAGATATACCTGCGTCATTGAGCGCACGAATTTCGTTTCTTGCATCATACAAATTTGCATTTTCAGGCTGCCC
>JBCCIM010000207.1 GCA_039111535.1 Bacteroidota bacterium
CCCTTTTTTCGTTCGATGCAGCGCATCGTGCGCAGAATGAATCGAATGATATGTTCAATCGATTGTCCATACGCCCTAAATACCTCCAATTTTTGGACCTTTTTTAAATACGCGCAAAACGAACGCTTATCTCCTTATTGTTACAGCATAGTTGTCTTTTTTTGTTAACACCGCCGTTTATAAAGTAGTGCGTAAAGCATTTGATCGGAGCTAGTTAGATTAGGTGGAAATGGAAATAAATAGATTCATACGCTGCGACAAGAATTCGATTTGCTAGAGGAGTTGAACCCTGTTTTCGGCTACAATTATAGGGTTAAGCGTATTTGTTTGTTCAGTGGGAATCCAAAATGAGGAATGGATGTAGAGATAAGGGTTCGCTTTATTTAAAAGGAACCGAACTCGAGCTGATAGATGAGTCTTATGGGTGTGATGTCTGACGTGTTTTAATCAGGCCCTAATAGTTGAGGCGGAGTAGTTGTTTTGTATCCGAATGCTGAAGTTATAGCTTAGGCCTAATTTTCTTTTAGAGGAAACAGGTTTTCTTGGGACTCAAAAATATCTTTAGATATGACGATCAAAGATTTACGAATCACACTTATAGCAGCACGCATATATGTTGCATTCATAGCCCTCACCTTTATTGCAATTCTGGTTATTACGGTGGTCAGGGATAAATCAATCGTGGACGCGCTGCCAGGCGCGTTATTGGTACTGGCCGTAGTGATTAGTATCATTCCAACGGGGATAGATGCTGCAAAAAAGCTGAAGTCTCAAGCTGATTAGTTATTGAATTAGTAACGGGGCTTCCGGTTGATAGATTGGGCGTAGTGTATCAGGCATGACCATGTGTATTAGGCATGAGCAACGACGTGGGTATTTGCGCGGGAAAAAAGATCGTGGTGCGAAGACTACCAGGCTCGTCCTGTGCCAAGACTATGCTACCCCTCACGAAGCCCCATACGTAAACACTTCTTCGAGCGGCACATCAAATACCGCTGCAATCTGGAACGCCACTTCAAGCGAAGGGGAGTACTTTCCGCTTTCAATCGCGTGTATGGTCTGGCGTGTAACACCTACCTGTGTTGCAAGCTGCTGCTGGGTCATTTCGTCGTTGTGAAAACGCAATGCGCGGATTTTGTTTGTGATGTTTGTGCCCATGATCAGACGCCGCGGTTGTAATACACAAGCTGGAGCGTGTACTTGACGCTGTCGGAGACAAACAGTGCAAGCAGTAGCAGATGCGCGATCCAAACGACCTTCACTGAGAGGATCATACAGACAATGGCTAACAGCACGCCAACTGCTAATATCCATGCAGCGTTGCTTTCAGCACGCCAGCCTATCAATTTATCCCTTTCATCCTTGCCCGTATCAGGTGCCATGATGCTCGCTGCTATATGACCAACTACATTGATCAGTACAATAGATATCACAGCTATGGTGAAAAGGGGCACGTAGAACGGCAATACGTCAACGCCTTCAAAAAGCATGCGTCCTGCGAGCAGGAAATAGGCGCCCAGGCTGACAAGTAAACTGGTTAACTGTATCCAGGCGCTCTTTTCTTCGAATGAAGCATTCATTGGTTTTATCAATTGGTGGAGACAAAACAGGTTCTGATATGCGTTGCTTTACGGCAGGGTGTAAATAAAGTTATACTTCGTGTAAAAAATATTTTACACGAATGTCCTGGCAATAGAGAAAGCGTAGCAGCAAGCACTGTAATCGCAACTAAGGATCATACCTTGTTCTAAGACAGGGCCAGAACTTGATTATAGTTTCCGGTACCACTAATGGGGGGCATTTCACCCAATCGTTTTCTGGATACCGGATGAAGTCCGGCATGACGTGGAGGAGGAAAACGAGCACAGGAGCACATTTTGACGCGTCGTGTTATTTGTGATGTAGAGACAAAATCAAGTTGGGTATGAGGCGTGAAGGATAGCGTTTTATCCTTTGTGATACATAAATGGGGCTCAACACTTAAAGCCGGGTGTCGACTGCCGAGTGATGCTCTTTATTTGACACAGCAGAATACAATAGCGTTGCTACGAGCACTGTCATAATGCAAAAGAGAAACCCGGAAATACGAAAACCCAAAAAAATATAGATCATTCCCTCAACCGCTAACTCGGCATTCGACAATAAAAAAGCCCGATCTACCACCATAGATCGGGCTAAACTCTAAGACTTCTTCGCCAGAAGTAAAGGCACTGCATGAGGCAATGATAGTGTCCGCTTTATTCGGAAGAAAAAGAGGGGAGCAGCAGAAACGGCATTTTAGACCCAAAAAGCACGTTTGCTGCTCCCCTGCGTTCGCCACCGTGATAGTAGCGGTATGACTACCACGCCTTTAATACAATCTGAATTCGCACTATGCGTAACGGTATTACAATTTTTTTTACACAATGGAATTGAAGGCAATTTTGTTACGTCTATAGTACAATGAAAAGTGCCCTGCGCATTTATTTGCGTAAAGGGATACGCATTGTAGTTTATTGATGTGTAATATGATTGAACCGTTGGTAAAAACGGCTCAATAATCCCTGGAATGGAAGGCTCAATGGGGGAGAACGTAAAACCCGTAAACCGATTTAAAGTATGGGCGAGTCAACTTCGAGACTCCGACCGGGGAGCGTACGCCGCTGTGTTCCAAGACATGAGTGCACAACTTGTGCGTTATGCTAAAACCATAACACGCGACGAAGCAAGTGCCTGTGATGTAATACAGGATGTTTTTTTGAAATTGTGGGAGATCAGAGAACGGATCAAACCTGAATCCTCTCTTCATGCATTGCTTTACACGATGACGCGCAATGCAGCGATCAATATGAATCGCAAACGCGCGCCGATGGTGTACCAGCAAGCTGATGGGGAAGATGTGTTTGACCAGGCATTGGCCGGCAAAAGTACTGCATCTGATGCTGTGCTGGAAGCCAATAGGCTCGCTGCGCGGTTGCACGCGTGGATTGATGAGTTGCCTGAACGCCGGCGCGAGGCTTTTGTATTGAGCCGGCACCACGATCTGTCACACAAAGAAATAAGCAACATCATGGGATTGAGTGAGCGAACGGTGAACACCCACATTTTTCTCGCACTCAAACATTTGCGTAGCCGACTGGATGCACTGCAAAACGATAACATCACGCTGTGAAAACACCCGATAAACGAAATATGCCATCCGAACTGGACGCTTTGCTGTCAGATCTTCCTGCTGAGGAAGTGACAGGATTGCAAAACGCCTGGGCCGTAAGCGATCAGGCCCGCGAGCCGGTTGCCCAGTCGACGCTCGACGCTGTCTGGGCCAATATTGAAGCAGAACTGGATAATCCTGAGGCAACGCAGAAAGATGCGGGGCCGACAGCAAAAATCCATACCCTCAACCCTGCTGCGCAACTGATTCCCATGCGCTGGATGGCTGTAGCTGCAACCATTTTGCTTGGCGCTGTTGCTGCTGCCTTCCTTTTGAATCCTGTGCGTGTTACTGCGCCTTTGGGTGAAGTCGCTGTTGTGCAGCTACAGGATGGCTCTACCGTTGAGCTTAACAGTGGCGCCACACTGCAATACCCCCGGTTCTTTATGGGGTCGCGTCGTGTATCATTAACTGGAGAAGCGTTTTTTGATGTAGAAAAGGATACAAAGCCGTTTATTGTAGAAACGTTCAATGCCTCGGTTCAGGTATTGGGTACCACATTTAATGTGCGTGCGTGGGAAGAAGGGCTTGATGCTGAAACCCGCGTTGCCCTTGCTACAGGCAAAGTTGCGTTGGCCGGCGAAGAATCAGCTGAAACGATTCAATTGGTGCCGGGACAAACCGGTGTTGTTCGTGCAAACACGTTGGAAGCATCGCAAGCAGATACTGTGCAGGTACGCCGCGCACAAGCATGGCGATCTGGCCATTTCTTCTTCTCGGATGCCGGCCTCGGTTCGATACTCGATGATGTAGCGCGTCGTTTCGATACGACCATCACGCTGCAGCCCGAAAACTTGCGCACACGACGTATGAAACTCGCAATTGAGCAGCCGGCTTCAGCTGAAGCAATTGTGAAAGACATTGTCCTTACATTGGGACTACAATACCGTCAGGTCAACGGTGGATATGAAATATATGCATCCAATTAAACACGCTTGGTCACGCAAGGCCGTATGAGATAGCTATTGATGCCAGACCATCTTAGCCATAGATCGCCATTCAGCTCAGGCGCACTGCAATTTTGCCGTGCGCTTGTCGTGTTTCTGGTACTTGCGCCGGCAAGTGGCCTGATACAGCAGGTGATTGCACAGGAAAAGGCGCCTGCTACTTATTCTATGGTAGCCTCTGGAACGCCGCTCAGCGATGCATTTGACGCCTTTATCGAACAATCAGGTATCAGCATTGCCTTCGATATTGATCTGGTAAAAGGCAAGCGGGCGTACTGTCAGGCAATTGACCTGGAGGCAGAAGCTGTACTGCGCTGTTTGTTGAAAGAGACGGGGCTTACCTACATCCAACTGGCTTCCGGCACTTATGTGCTGATGGCCCAGTCCAAGCCTGCTATCGAATGGGGAGAAATTACAGGCCGCGTAGTGGACGGGGCTTCCGGTGAACCGCTGCCCAATGCCCATGTGCTGCTTGCAGACGCCGGCGTTGGGGATGTGACAAATAGTGCCGGCCGGTTTGCATTCTCGCAGCTCGCCCCCGGATCTCATCGTGTTCGGGTGTCCTATATCGGCTACCAGGATAAAACCCACACCATAAAGGTTGTCTCCGACAAAAACGCCAGCATTGAACTCGGACTGCAAGTTGAGCCGCTGCTTTCGTCTCCGATCGTTGTGAATGGCTTGGTACCCCAGTTTTCATCCGAGCAGCTTCAGTCTCCCGATGTGCCCATCGATGGTTCTTATGCGGGCAATGGAAGCCAGGATGTGATCAAAAATCTAAATACAGTCATTGGCTTACGGAATGGAGATGCCGTTTCAGACGTGCACGTGCAGGGGGGCGAAGCTGGTGAACACCAATACCGCCTCGATGGTGCTCCCGTGTTTCTGCCCATTTCAAACGGGGGCATTGTTGGGCCTTTTAGTCCATTTGCATTAGACAAGTTCACAGTCCACAAAGCCGGCTATGCAGCCTCTGTAGGGAGTTCGCTTTCTGGTGTCATTGATGCTACGCACCGCCTCTCATCCATCGGTGGAAGCATTGTTGACGTTCAGGTTGATCCCATCAGTGCAAACGCCCGCGCCATGGGTTCTTTTGGAGATGGTTCCGGGATGCGTGCCAATTGGATGGTTGCTGGCCGCAAAGCGTTGTGGTCCATTTACCAGCATCAGGGACTCCAAACCCATTTTGATAACTGGAGCGCGCCCGACTTGCACGCAATGAACGTCATGTTACCGCAGGACCGACATTCAGCAGATGCATACAGCGCTGAGTCGAGCCGGCCCAAGGGATGGCAGGCTATTGCTGAGGGTGACCGCGATGATTTTCGGGCAACCGATTTTGAAAACAACTACGATTTCTATGATGTGCACGGCGCCTTGCGGTTGACCTTCGATCCGGCCAGCAGCTTGCACGCTTCTTTTTACCGTGGCGGCAACACCCTGGGCGATGACCGTGTGGTGCAAGGACGTTTTCAGGCAGCACCTGATCCAGAGGGCGTCGATGAGCGATTTTTCAACTTCGACAATAACTATAACTGGACCAACACCGTTGCCCAGGTGAGTTATGAGCGTGTTCTGGGCCGGCAGACCTTTGTTAAATGGGGCGGATGGTACAGCCAGTTTAGTGGTGCGCAATCGTTTAATCATGATGCTTACGATGGCGACTATACGGGCACCGGCAAACCGCCACCACCCGACTCTTCAGGCGCCGGACGTTCACATGCCGGCTTCGAATACTCCCAGGCGGCCTTGTCAGCGCTGAAGCTGGGCTATGAAGACGTAAATCGGATTACCGAGTGGGGATTGCGCGGCACGTTTGATCAAACATTGGGCGCGCGCCATTTCCTTTCTGGCGGCATTGAGCTCATGTATGACAACAGCCAATTTGTGTTGAACATGCAGCGTCCGCGAAGCGAAGAAGTGCGTACGCCAAAACAGGCAAATATCGACGGCCGGCAGCTTCGCCTGGCTACTTTTGCAGATCATCGCTACAGCATTTCTGATAAAACCACGCTCGACCTGGGTGTGCGGCTAACCTATCTCAGTACCCACGAGCAAGTATTTGCAGAGCCACGGCTTGCCCTGCGGCACGACGCATCGGCTAGCCCGATTGGTCCATGGGCTTTCAGGGGTGCTGTTGGGCTTTATCGCCAGTATGTCAATCAGTTCGACGTTTCGTCGGTCAACATCAACGCCTTGGTTTCAACCCTGCGTTTCTGGTTGCCTGTAGATGCCTCGCAGCGGCCTTCTAAAGCGCTCCATGCAAGTGGATCCCTGCTTTTTATGCCACATCCGGAATGGCAATTGCAGATTGAATCTTATTACAAGGCCCAGCCTCACCTGTTGGTGATTGATTACGCAAATGAAGTGCTGTCTGGTGCTTCCGGGGAGAGCCTCTCCACGCAAAGTGCCTTGCTGACTGGTGCAAAAGGTTTTGCTTACGGTACTGCTGTTTCACTGGAGCGGAAAACCAAACAGCTGACCACCCGATTCCAGTATGAGTACAGTGTAGCTGAACGACAGATTGCCAATCGTTTTGATGGCGCATCCGTTTCTGTGCCGTGGAATGTGCCGCACCGGGTTGTGACTTCCCTGTCTTATCGGGTAACCGATCAGGTTACTATTCTTGGTCGGCTTGAGAACAAAATTGGGCAATCCTGGGCATTCCGCCAGGCCTACTACAACTTCCTCGAGCCCAATCCTGATACGCAAGTACTTGGGATTTACGATCTCTCAGATCCGGGTGCCCACAAGTTGCCCGTTATCTCCCATCTCGACTTTGGTATAGCATTCAATCAGCAGCTCAAAAACACCACGTTGCAAGTCAGGTTCGACCTGTCAAATATCCTGGCCTACAACAACGTTGAAGAGTGGAGCCTGTCGTACAACGATCAACTCGGTAGCGTATTTAAAGTCGAACGTCCCCTCACTCCGTTTCTGCCATCCATGGTTGTCCGTCTCGGATTCTAACCCGAATTTTCTCTTCTTTTTTGCCGGCGCCTTACGCATACCCTTCCGCCGGTTTGTATTAAAGATGATGCCTCTACAGAACCCCGGACATGCACGCCGCAAGCATGCATATTTACCCCGGTTATCCCTTCAATCGAGATAGGATCAAAGGGATGGGAGATCGCTACCGAGCCTTTAGCGATCTCCCTTTTTTTGTTTGTACAATTTTGACCAATTGCACATTAAATGTGCAAAAAATGACATTTCATTACGCATAAGCCAACTTCCAACTGTATTAAAGGCGGAGGCACCTCATCAGTAACTGGCTATATCGGTAGCCAGCATTAGCAAGCGCATCGTTCGCTGAATATTTAATCCATTAATACAGAAAATCCATGTTTGTAGTCCGTCCGCATCTATGGATGGGTGCCCTGTTGTTGCTTTTGCTCGGCGTCCCTTCCGCACAGGCCCAGTACTTTGGGCGTAACAAAGTGCAGTACGATAACTTTGAGTTTAAACAGTTTGATACTGAACACTTTACCTTTTTCTTTTACCCCGAATCCGAAGAAGCTGTTATGGATGCAGCCCGGATGGCTGAGCGGTGGTACGAGCGCCATAGCCTCGTTTACTTGCGTCAGTTTGCGGATAAAAAGCCTATCATCCTATACGCGAATGATGCGGACTTCCATCAGACAAACATTATTAATGGAACGCTGGGAGAAGGCACCGGGGGGGTTACTGAAAGTTTGAAGCAGCGCGTTGTAATGCCACTCACCGGCCATTACGCTGAGACAGACCATGTGCTCGGACACGAGTTGGTGCATTCATTCCAATATGATATAGCTTTTGCTGAACAAGGTGGTGAAGAACAGGTCCGATTTAACCTCAGAAATATTCCCCTTTGGTTTATAGAAGGAACGGCGGAATACTTATCTGTTGGCCGGGATGATGCCCACACAGCCATGTGGTTGAGAGATGCAGTCCTGAGAGATGATTTGCCAACCATCGATGATCTCACCAACAAACCGTACCAGTATTTTCCCTATCGTTATGGGCAGGCCTACATGGCTTACATTGGCGGTAAATATGGGGATGTTTCCGTATCCAATCTCTACAAGCTTGCCGGCCGCACCGGGCTGGATACAGCCTTTGTGCACACACTGGGTATCGAGCCGGATTCTCTTTCAACGGAGTGGGCAGCCGCAATTAAAGACGCGTATTTGCCATTCCTCTCAGGGCGGACACCGGCAGCTGAAAGTGGCCGTGAAATCGTTTCTCGCGAAGAAGAAGGCGGGCGGTATAACATAGCTCCGGTTCTGAGTCCGGATGGCCGCTATGTTGCTTTCTTGTCAGAAAAAGACCTCTTCTCCATCAACCTGTTCATTGCAGATACCAGGACCGGAGAGGTCATCCAGAAGCTGAGCAAACGGACGGCGGATTCACATTTTGACTCCATGCGGTTTATCAGCACCGCTGGCACATGGTCCCCGGATGGTAAACAATTTGCCTTTATCACGTTTGCTAACGGCGACAACGAAATTGCAATCTGGAATTTGGATTCAGGCAAAATTGATCGCCGCATTCATTTGGGTGATGTGAGCGCATTGTTAAACCTTGCGTGGTCGCCTGATGGTCAATTCCTCGCGATTTCCGGCATGAACGGCGGGATCAGTGATCTCTATGTATTGGATCTGGATTCCAATGAAGTGCGCCAACTCACCGAGGATCGCTATGCAGACTTGCAGCCCGTTTGGTCACCTGATGGTACACAGATTGCCTTTGTATCAGACCGTGGTACACGAGGCACCGATTTTGATCGGCTGGCTTATGGCGACCTGACCGTTTCAATGATTGATGTCGAAGCTGGCGAAATTCAGTCACTGGATCTCTTTGACCGTGGCGTGCAGCACAACCCGCAATTCTCGCCCGATGGTAAAGACTTGTTCTTTATTTCCAATCATGATGGTTTTAAAGACATCTACCGGGCGGAATTAAATACCAAAGAGGTCTATGCCATTACAAACCTTCAAACGGGGGCCAGCGGTATAACTGCTACGGCGCCGGCTATGTCGATTGCGTCGCAGAGCGGGATTATGGCGTTTTCGGTATACGGAAATAATGCCTATACCATCTATAGCCTTGATGCTGAAGAAACTGAAGGAAACCCTCTTGTAAATGCATCCTTGATGCCAGGTGTCCTGGCTTCAACCGGCATCCTGCAGACTGACGGATTGGCTGCCGCAATCGGCGGGGACGAAGTAGGATCGGCAGGGGCGACTTATGCCGGCTTACTACCACCGATGAAATCGCCCGAAGAAGGCATTGTGGGAGCGTATTTGTCTGATGCCGGCCTCGGCTTGCCCGAAAACCCGGAGTATGACATCAAAGAATACAGCTCGCGTCTGAAACTGGATTACGTTGCGCCACCGTCTGTTGGTGTATCAGTAGGTGGTCCGTTTGGTGCCGGCCTTGGGGGGAGCCTCGGGTTTTACTTCAGCGACATGCTGGGTAACCACAACCTCACGGTGAGCGTGTTGGCAAACGGTACATTGAAAGACGTGGGTGGACAGGTTGCTTACCTGAACCAGAAACGCCGGCTAAACTATGGCTTTTATGGGGCCCATATTCCCGTGATCTTTGGGTATACAGGTGGATTTAGCACCGCTGGCGACGGGTCGTTGTTGTACAATGAGTTGATTCAGCGACTCTTTATCCAGCAAGTGGGCAGCTATGCTTCCTACCCGATTAGTACCACGCGGCGGATTGAAGTGAGTGCCGGTATGGCGCGCTACGGTTTCGACTACCAGGTGCGTACGTTCGATCAGATAGGCAACCGGACAAGCGGTGACAGCGGTATCCAGGAGCCAGATCCGCTGTATCTGGGACAGGTTGGCGTTGCTTATGTGAAAGACACGGCCAATTTTGGTTTTGTCTCTCCGCTAAACGGTACCCGGCAGCGGGTGCAGGTGAGTCCAAGTTTTGGTACGGACAGCTTTGTCACGCTCACAACCGATTACCGTCAGTACTTCCATACAAAGCCGTTTACCTTTGCCTTCCGTGGATTACATATTGGCAATTACGGTGCTGATGAGAACGCGGTGTTTGGCAATGAATACCTGGGATCAACGTATTATCAGGGATTTGTACGTGGCTATAACCTGAATAACTTCAGCGCAGATGAATGCTCAACAGCTGCTTGTCCTGAATCTTCAAGGTTGTCGGGTACACGTATCGCGATGGCAAGCGCAGAAATTCGAATGCCTTTATTGGGAAATGAACAGATAGGTCTCATCAACTTTCCTTATTTGCCGACAGAGCTGACGCTGTTTGCTGATATCGGCATGGCGTGGACCGCTGAAGAAAGCCCGGAATTTACGCTCTCGCGCAATGCTACGGGGCGGTCACCTGTAGCCAGTGCCGGTATTTCCTCACGGTTCCTGTTGTTCGGTGCAGCCATTTTGGAAGTCTACTACGCCTATCCTTTCCAGCGTCCGGAGAAAGGCGCCCATTTTGGTCTGCAACTGTCGCCAGGATGGTAAACTCGAGTTGACCCTCGACCCACAGCAGTAGCGCGGGTGTACTTCGGTACATCCGCGCTTTTTTTGTTGTTTAAAGATTGGCTGGGAGTGCCTTTTTTAGCGGGCAGATTGTGTTGAATAAGAGACAGCTAAAGTATTGAAAAAGCTGAATTTGGGTTGATTTAGCTGATTTCTAAAAAGCCTTACGTATGGCATGGTTTGGGCAAGTAAAACGATGGCGCGGCGCTGATCATGAACACATAAATATTAACCCACAGGGGTAAACACTATCATGGCTTCCAAGGCCTCATCCACGATTATTCTAAGCCTGAGCCTGCTGTTCTGGATTGCATTGTTTGTGGCCGGTTCTACAATCCCATCAGACAATGTCTTACAAGGGGTGCTTGGGGAGGGGGTGCCAGTAGGCAAGCGGTTGCTGCATTTGTTAGGCTTTGTGTTTACCTGGACGTGGAGTAACATTCTGTTGCTTTGCTGTTTTGCCTCGCTGGTAGGTGAATACGGGCGGGAGGCCATGAGCCGGCGTAAAATCATTCCCAATCCGCAAGTTGCGCTCGTGCGCGGTTTCTTTATCTTCCTCGATAAGGGAAGGCGGCAGAGAGATCGTCCCAACGATCACCAGTTGGCCGGCGGCCATCGCCAGGAAGATAAAGAAACCGCGCACGAGCGCAACTTGCGGATTGGGACTGATTTTACGCCGGCTCATGGCCTCCCGCCCGTATTCACCTAC
>JBCCIM010000208.1 GCA_039111535.1 Bacteroidota bacterium
ATGCTATCGCCCACAATAGCCGTCGTCATGGCATCACGCTGATCCTGGTTGAGGTCATTGTCTTTGAAAACGGCAATACGCGTGCGCCGGCCATAACCAGGGACATCTGGCGCATCCACATGGTGCGCATCTACAAGGATTTCATCAGCGACATAGTTATAGTCGTCACAGAGCGCCTCAACAATGCCATACTTTGCGCCTTCACGCAGGATGGGAAATACAGCGAGCGTGTCCTGTGCGGCGTCCGCTAGCAAGCTTACCCAGGGCGGCGCTTGCATCATGGCGGCTACGGCGCGATGTACCACCCGCGTTCTGTGCCCACCCAGGATGAATTGACCGGGCAATTGCACACGGCCTACCTCGCCCAAAGCCGCCGGCAACCCGAAAAGCCCGCTCAACTGCGGGGATATAGCAACTTCTCCCAGATAGAAAAAGGCCGTTGTATAGGGATTATGGTATAACAGTACTTCCAGCCCTCGACCGTTATCCAACGCAAGCGTACCTTCCCGGTAAGCATCAGATGAACTTTTAGTCGCTCCCACCAGTTTGGGGGGCATCAGGTGTAATTTCCCCTGAATTTCAGGCTCCGACGCATTGGTAAAATCAAACGTGTAGGGCCAGGTCATGTTGGTGTACGCGCAGTGGAATAAAGCTCGTGGGATTTTCTTGTTTGAATATAAACAATAATGTGCCTATTGCGCTTACGCCGTGTATCAAATAGACCACACACCCAAGTATCCGGGTATCCCCTCAATTACATAGCATAGCAGCCGGCATGATGCTTAAACGCCTCGCTTTTTGGTCCTTGATGCCTTTTGTGCTCCCGCAGGCCCTGTGGGTCCGAAAAAATGCACCGCGTTTTGCAGGCGCTTCCGGCCGGCCAGAAGGCAGCACGGGTTCGGGCCCAGCCGTCAGTCTGCTTGCTATTGGAGACTCGATCATTGCGGGCGTGGGCGCGTCTACCTACGCGCGCGCATTGGTAGGTGCTACAGCGCAAGCCCTTGCCACAACGCTTGGTACTACGGTCAAATGGCGCGCCGTAGGACAAATTGGCGCAACGTCTGAAAAAGTACACAAGCGACTGCTCACCCGCCTCAAAGAAACTACATATCAATACATCATCGTATCGGCCGGCGTTAACGATATTACGTCGCTGAAACGCACTGCACAATGGCGTACGAATTTAACAACGCTTCTTGATGCATTGCTCGAAAAATATCCTGATGCAACGCTGGGCATAGCCGGCATCCCACCGCTGCATGGCTTCCCGTTGCTTCCCTCCCCACTGCGACACGTGATCGGTTTGCGTGCCCGCACATTTGACGCCATTATCCAGCAGGAGGCTGCCAAAAGGCCGCGTGTGGTGCACCTGGCATTAGACTTTGACCCCTCCCCGGAGCGGTTTTCTGCAGATGGCTACCATCCTTCTGAAGTCAGCCATGGAGAATTTGGCGTAGCGATGGCTGCTGCGCTACTTGGGCACGAGACTGTACGCGCATGAACAGTATAGCTGGCACTAAAATCCATGAAGCGTTGCCTCCTCATTTGCAGGAGCGCGTCAGGCCATTGAACGACATCGCTATCCCCGCCGGCCGGCCCTTTGTACTTTACTGGATGCACCATGCCGTCAGAGCCCACGAAAACCCGGCGTTTGACGTTGCAATCCACATAGCCAATCAGCTAACAGTACCTATACTCGTGTACCAGGGACTTGCAGGCAGGCACCCTTACAATTCCGACAGACACCATACCTTTATCCTCGAAGGCGCGCGTGACGTTGCCCGTGCACTCGCAGCAAGAGGCATAGCCTATGCCTTCTATCTCGGCCAAGACCCGGAGCACCCCGCTCCTTTGCAGCGCCTGTGCAACCAGGCTGCCCTTGTAGTAACGGAAGATTTCCCTGCCCCACCCTTCCCCCGATGGTACAGCGCGATCGCTCGAAAAATAGCGGCCCCGTTTTGGACAGTTGACAGCCACTGCATACTTCCCATGCAATCCGTGCAACAGTTCTACCCGCGTGCCTATCAGTTTAGAGAGGCGAACGAAAAGGCCTTTGCAGCGCGGGTTGGCAAAACGTGGCCGCAAATTAATCCCACGGCGCCGATGTATACTGGTAACCTGGGCTTTGCGCCAACCGATCTGGAAATAGCCGACATTGCTGCGCTTTGCGCGTCCTGCCAGATCGATCATGCCGTTGGGCCAGTGCCCCATACACAGGGAGGATCAACAGCCGGCTATCATCGATGGGAATTGTTTAAGTCCTTTGGCCTCAGCGCTTATGCGCGTTCACGGAACGACCCAACCATTAGCGCTCCACGCGGTGTGAGCCGGCTTTCACCTTACCTCCACCACGGACACGTGTCACCCTTTCGTATTGCGCGGGAAGCCGCAGCGACAAAAGGCACCGGTAGCGATAAATTTCTCGACGAACTGTTGATCTGGCGGGAGTTGGCGTTCAATTTATGCTTTCATAATGCAAACGTCGAAAACCTCTCCGTTTTGCCCCATTGGGCGCAAAAAACACTCATCCAGCACAATCAGGATCCGCGGCGCACTATATACAACTGGGAAACCCTCGCCCGTGCGAAAACAGGCGACACATTGTGGGACCTGGCACAGCAGTCGTTGTTGATCCACGGCGAATTACACAACAACGTGCGCATGACCTGGGGCAAAGCCATCCTCCAATGGACTGGCAACCCCGCTACTGCCCTCCGCCTGATGATCGACCTGAATCACCGGTACGCGCTGGATGGCTCAGATCCGAATTCTTACGCCGGCTTGCTATGGTGTCTCGGCCTGTTTGACCGTCCCTTCTCCCCAGACATACCCATTTACGGCAGCATCAGGCCGCGCCCAACTGCAAACCACGCCAACCGCCTCGATCTCGACAAATACAAAAATATGGTGCAACAACCAGCCCGAAACAAACCCTTGAATATAGCAATCATTGGCGCCGGCATGGCAGGCCTAACTGCTGGCCGGATACTGGCAGACCATGGCCTGCGCGTCACTCTTTTTGATAAAGCAAGAGGACCCGGCGGACGTATGGCTACCCGCCGGCACGACGCTTACGCGTTCGACCATGGGGCACAGTATTTCACGGCGCGGGATCCGCGTTTTCAGCGCTACGTAGCTTCTTGGGTAGAGGCCGACATCATTGCCCCCTGGAAAGGACAAATCGGGGTAGCAGAGCATGGCGTATGCCGTGCCAAAACGAGTACGTTGCACAGATATGTCGGGGTGCCCCGGATGAGCACGCTTACCCGCCACCTGGCAACAGGACTTGACATCCAGCTCAAAACGCGCGTCGCAACAGCAAGCCGTACCGCCCAAAGTTGGCATTTGACAGATACAGAACACCAGGACCTCGGTCATTTTGATGTGGTTCTCGTAACCACCCCGCCGGCACAAACCGCCCCGTTACTTGCAGACGCTCCCAAACTCCGGGACGTCACCAGGCAGGTTGCTATGAAACCCTGTTGGGCGTTAATGGCAAGTTTTGCTGAAACTTTACCCCTCAAATTCGATGGTCTGTTTGTACACCATCCAACCGTTGCATGGGCAGCCCGAAACAACAGCAAGCCGGGGCGGCCAGAAACGGAAAGCTGGGTGATTCATGCCGCACCCCAATGGTCCGCGACCCAACTTGAGCTGACCAAAGAAACTGCGGCTCCCAAAGTGCTGGCAGCATTCTTTGAAGCAACAGGCATAACACCTCAATCCCCAATACATCTACAGGCGCACCGCTGGCGGTATGCCCTTGCAGAGCAACCATTGGCTGATGGCTGCCTGTGGGATGCAGATCTGCAAATGGGTATTTGTGGCGACTGGTGCAACGGTTCGCGTGTTGAAGGGGCCTTTCTGAGTGGCATGGCAGCAGCCGGCCGCATCCTCGGCCTTCCCGATGAAGCATCCGAGGCATCAATCGGCATTCAGCAGTCCCTTTTCTAGCATGCAGCACGTCACACCGAAATATTGCACAGTCTGTGGACGCAAAATGACGTGGCGCAAAAAGTGGGCAAAAAACTGGGACACCATTAAATATTGCTCAAAAGCTTGTCGTAGACAAAAACTGCAACCGATAGATCATGCCCTAGAGGCAACCATTTTACGATTGCTGGGGCAGCGCGCGAACAACGGTAGTATTTGTCCGAGTGAAGCAGTCCGCGTACTGGAGGCTTCAGGCCTCATTGATAACTGGCGCGCCTACATGGAGCCGGCGCGGCAGGCGGCGCGGCGACTCGTCGTTAAGAAACAGCTTGAAATCATCCAAAAAGGACGCGTGGTAGACCCCTCAACTGCTAGAGGACCCATCAGACTCCGCCGGTCCGCCCGCGCATCAAGCTAAACAGTCCAGTCAATGCAAAAAACCCGCAACCTCATACTGATCCTCGGCGACCAGTTGGATCCCCAGGGGCCTTCTCTCGAAGGGGCTGATCCTACGCAAGACGTAGTTGTTATGGCAGAAGTAGCGTCAGAAATCGAGCGCTACCCAAATCATAAACAACGCGTTGTGCTCTTTTTGGCTGCCATGCGTCATTTCAAAGAAGACCTGATTGCTCGCGGCTTTCGGGTCATCTATCAGCACCTTGATGCCAACGCACCGGCACCGGACCTCCCGGCTTTCCTTGGCGCACAAATTGTAAGATGGCAACCAGAGGGTGTCGTCTTAACAACACCAGGGCGCCACGACCTCACCGTTGCCCTGACAAATGAAGCCGAGCAGGCCGGCATACCGCTCGATATGCGGCCAGACACCCACTTCTTTTGCTCAAAAGAATCCTTCAGCGTATGGGCACAAGGCAGAAAATCACTTGTGATGGAATATTTCTACCGTGATATGCGCAAGCAGTACGGGTACCTCATGCAAGGCAGCAAACCTGTGGGAGGCACCTGGAATTACGACAAGGAAAACCGTGGCACATTTAGCAAAAATGGACCTCAAAACCTGCCCCCTTCGACGGTCTACTCCCCTGACGCCATAACGCAGGCCGTATGCCAATCGGTTGAGCAGCACTTCCCTAACCTATATGGATCAACGGAAGCCTTTGGATGGCCCGTAACGCCAACTGATGCCCACGCTGCACTGGACGATTTTATAGAAAACCGTTTGCCCCACTTTGGTACGTATCAGGATGCCATGTGGACCGACGAGCCGTTTTTGTACCATGCACGCCTTGCGGCAGCGCTTAACCTGAAGCTGATAAATCCACGTACGGTGTGCGATCGTGCTGTTGCCGCTTATGCTGCCGGTGCCGCACCACTCAATGCCGTGGAAGGATTTATACGGCAAGTCCTGGGTTGGCGCGAGTTTATCCGCGGCGTGTACTGGCATCATATGCCGGCGTACATCAATCACAACGCATTACAGGCCAATAATCCACTTCCTGATCTGTTCTGGACGGGCAACACCCGGATGCGATGCATGCAGCAAGTTGTGCAACAACTCCTGCAATATGGGTATGCGCATCATATTCAGCGGCTGATGGTGAGCGGTTTGTTTGCGCTCCTGTACCGGGCTGAACCGGCTGCCGTTCAAACATGGTTTATGGCGATGTACGTTGATGCCGTCGAATGGGTCACCTTGCCCAACACCATCGGCATGTCGCAATATGCAGATGGTGGTGTTGTTGGTACCAAACCCTATATCGCGACGGGGAAGTACATCAAAAGGATGAGCAATTATTGCAAAGGTTGCGCTTACAATCCTGATTTAGCAACGGGTCCTGAGGCTTGCCCTTTCACAACATTATACTGGGATTTCCTGATGGAGCATGAAGCGACACTTGGGAGCAATCGCCGGATGGGATTCCAACTTAAAAACCTCCAACGCAAATCACATGCACAGCGCGAAGCTATTGCTGAGCGCGCCACAGTTGTACATGAGCTCGCCCAAACGGGAGCGCTCTGATTTTCACGTATTCAATCGCATAGAAATAGATTATGACAACAAACGAAGCTCCGGTATACATTATTTTGGGTGCCAGTGGTGGTATTGGCTCGGCGGTGAGCCGCAAACTGGCATCAACAGGTGCACATCTGTTGCTTGGTGCCCGTCAGCCAGCTCCCCTCCAAGCCCTTGCCTCAGAAATAGGCGGGGTAGCCCACACCCTGGATGCTACACAATTTGACGCAGTACAGGGTATTGTCAAGCAAGCCATCGATCAATATGGCCGGCTCGATGGCATTGCCAATTGCGTTGGCTCAATTTTGCTCAAACCGGCCCACCTCACTTCGGTCGAAGAATTTGCAGAAACGATCAACCAGAATCTGAACACCGCATTTTACACCGTAAAAGCCGGCGCACGCGCCATGATGAAGCATGGCGGCTCCATTGTGCTTTGCTCGTCAGCTGTCGCGCGGAAAGGACTTGTAAACCACGAAGCCATTGCTGCGGCAAAGGCTGGCATCGTTGGGCTTGCACAATCAGCTGCAGCCACCTACGCGCCGCGTAATATCCGCATAAACTGTGTGGCGCCGGGCCTTGTGGAAACGCCGCTTTCTGCACGTATCACCAGTTCGGAAGCTGGCAGAACACAATCAGAAAAAATGCATGCGCTTGGCCGGCTCGGCCAACCTGACGACATTGCAGAAGGTATCATCTGGCTACTCGACCATACGCGTTCGAGTTGGGTTACGGGTCAGGTGATTGGTATTGATGGTGGCTTAGGGACGCTTTTCCCGCGCCCTTAAAGCAAAGAAGCGCGATCAGATATAAAAATGGCGCAATAAGATAGTTATGCTTTGCGTCATTCCCGTTATATTTTGCATAGACCTGCAAAACCATTCTGCTGATGCGGCAAACCGTCAAACTCACAACCAATTGGTCCCTGCTCTTGCAAGAGCTCGGGGCACACCCGGATAACGTGTTGCGTCGGGCCAATTTGCCGATTAGCCTCCTCTCTCGCGAACAGGTATCCATCACCATTGAGGAGTGTTTTCGATTTTGGGAAAGCCTGGAAGCTGAACTCCCAGACCAGCCTGTGCCGTTCCTCATTGGGCACCAGCTAAAAGTCGAAGCTTTTGACCCCGCGATTTTTGCGGCGCTCAGTAGTCCCAACTTCAACCAGGCAGCCCTACGGCTGCAGAAGTACAAACGACTCATTGGGCCCTTCAGACTCGACCTGGACATCAACAGCAAAACCACACAGCTCAGTATTGACAGTATTGGCGCACAAGAACTGCCGGCTGGAATGGGCATGCTCGATCTGGTCTTTTTTGTCAGCTTTATTCGCAGAGCAACGCGCGCACCGATTGTCCCCAGGGAAATAACTGTAGTCAGAAAACCCAAATTCCTGGATAAATATCGCGCATTTTTTGAATGCGACCTCGAGGAAGGGCCAATGTACACGGTCACATTTGATGCAGAGGATGCAGCAAAGCCGTTTCTGACAGCAAATGAAACCATGTGGGATTTCTTTGAGCCAGTTTTGCAGCAGCGCCTCGCCGCTATTGAATTTGAGGCTGCGATGGCCGACAGGGTGCACGCGGCACTCTGTGAGCTTCTGCCCAGTGGCCGAGGCAGTGTGCAGGAAGTAGCTTCGATGCTGGGTGTGAGTAATCGGAGCCTGCAAAGATATTTGCAAAAAGAGAATACAAGTTTCAAACGCATCTTAAATGCTACGCGCGAACAACTCGCACGTCATTACCTGCAAAAGACGCAATTAACCGTAGGCGAGATCGCTTTTCTGCTTGGCTTCGACGAACCTAATTCATTTTTCAGGGCCTTCAAAGGGTGGACTGGTACAACCCCACAACGCGTCCGCGACATGCTGACGCTAAACTAACGTCGAAAACTGGCGCATTCAGATAGTGAATTGGCGTCTTGCAGCATGTTTTATCACACAGCGACCGTTACTTTAAACGTACCCATTTAATATGGTCATGGGGTAATCACTTCAATACAGCATTAAAACCATGCAGCATAAAAAAAGAAAAGCTGGCTTTACTATTGCGATTGGCGGCCTGCTAGCTGGCTTATTATGGGCCGGCTTACTATGGGAAGACCCGGTGTTTGCACAACCAGCAACGGCAGCATCCACTGCTCCTGCGGCGTCTATCGTACCTGTCGTAGCCACAGGGGTTGACGATGCCGCTAAAACGGCTTTTGATCAAATGATGGACGTTGTCGCCCACAAGCGATGTGTTAATTGTCATCCCTCCGGTGACCAACCCAATCAGGGTGAAGACAGTCATCCACATCGTTTTGGTGTACAGCGGGGGGCAGATGGCTTTGGCGCTGCCGGCCTGCAATGCAGTACCTGCCATCAGACAGAAAACAATACAACTTCCGGTGTCCCCGGCGCGCCTCACTGGCACCTGGCCCCTCGCAGCATGGGCTGGGAGGGTTTAAGTCGCGCAGACATAGCGCGCGCCATGATTGACCGGTCTAAAAATGGTGGACGTAGTCTCGCAGAAATTGAAAAACATCTAACTGAAGATGCACTGGTTTTATGGGTATTTGAGCCCGGTGTTAACCACGAAGGCATTCCGAGGGAAAAGCCGCCCGTATCTAAAACTGCGTATATCGAAGCTGTAAAATCATGGATTGCTGCCGGCGCCCCCATTCCAGAAAACTAGCGTGTTAACCCAAATATTATGATCTCTTTTACCATAAATGGCGAACAGACTACGGTTGATGTAGATCCAGACACCCCGCTGCTCTGGGTTATCCGGGATGAACTCGACCTCAAAGGCACCAAGTTTGGCTGCGGTAAAGCAGCCTGTGGCGCCTGCACTATTCATGTTGATGGACAGGCCGTACGCGCATGCTCCTTTGCCGTAAAATTTGCAGCAGGGAAAAACATTACAACCATCGAAGGACTCGGCACTGCTGAGAACCTTCACCCTGTACAACAGGCCTGGATCGAGGAAATAGTCCCGCAATGCGGCTACTGCCAGCCTGGCTTCATGATGGCAACCGCAGCCATGCTCGAAAAAATCCCAAACCCAACCGATGAAGACATTGACAACAACATCGTTAATGTCTGTCGCTGCGCTACGTACTACCGGATGCGCAAAGCCATCCACAGGGCAGCTGAAATCAGAAATTCCAACGCGTAGCACAGAGCAATCATGAGTGAAACAAATACAACAAAGAAAAAAGGGATGACAAGACGCAAGTTTCTTGTCGGCTCGTCCATCGGGTTTGGGGTATTGCTTGGTGCCGGCTACTTTGGCCGCCATGCCATGCGACGGTACGTGTTTGAAATGGCTGATACCATCGACCTCACCTACAGCAACAGTGCTGCGCCAAACGTCTGGTTTGAGATCACTGCAGACAACCAGGTTACACTGCATTCACCGAAGGTAGAAATGGGCCAGGGGACCTTCACCGGACTGGCACAGATCGCCGCAGACGAACTGGAAGTGGACATATCGCAAATCCGTGTGGTCCATGCAGCTACGTCGACGGGTAGTGTGGATCCCTTCTCAACCGGTGGCAGCAACTCTATTTCTGGCCTGTGGCAACCCCTGCGTGAACTCGCGGCAACCATGCGTGAGATGTTAAAGACCGAGGCAGCCGGTATTATGGGTGTTGATGCATCAACCCTTACCGCCGCCAATGGCGTAATTTCCGGTGGCAATAATTCGATGACCTACGGTGAAGTTGTCGCACAAGTTGAGTCGTGGAATGTACCCGATACGCCACCTCTAAAAGACATTAAAGATTACAAGTTTGTCGGCCAGCCTGTCCCTCGTTTAGACCTGGTCGACAAAGTTGTAGGTACACCCATTTTTGGGATGGATGCCACGATGCCGGCCATGCTGTATGGCGCAGTGGTTCGCCCCGATAAAGTTGGCGCGCGCTATGTAAGCGCAGATACCACTGAAGCGGAGCAAATGCCGGGTGTCGTTCAGGTGGTAAAAGAAGATGATTTTGTGGGTGTAGTGGCGACGTCGCGAATGGCTGCTGAACGCGCCAAAGAGGCGATTAAGGTGACATGGGATGTTGAGCGAACCTGGGAGACGCGTGATATCGAAGCAATGATTCGCGTCGGCGAAGGCACACCTATTGAGATTCAGCGCACAGGTAATCCGGCGTCAATGTTAGCGCATGAAGGGGTGATTACCGCAGAGTATACGAGCCCAATAGCCGCACATGCCCAGATTGAGCCTAACGGCGCGCTTGCCTATGTGGAAGATGACCGCGCTACTGTTGTAATCTCGACACAGGTTGTGAGCATTACGCGTAGCGAAGTGGCTGAGCGTCTTGGCATGGATGAAGAGCAGGTTGACGTAAAGCCGGCTTATCTGGGTGGTGGTTTTGGCCGCCGGCTCCACACGCCAAATGCCATTCAGGCCGCCGTATTGTCTAAAGCGGTTGGGAAGCCGGTAAAGTGTTTTTTCAATCGGAAAGAAGAATTCCAAAACGACACCTTCCGACCGCCTACGCATCACGTGATGAAAGCCCGGCTCTCCGCCACTGGCATGATCGAAGCGCTTGAACACAATGTTTCGAGTGGCGATGTGATGTTTGGTTCAGCGCTCGTGCCATCTGCCATTGAACCCATCCTTGGTGCGGATATCGGAGCGTGGCGCGGTGGCATGATCCAGTATCGCGGCATTCCACATTTCAGTGCTATCTCATGGCGGGTAAAACTGCCTTTTGCGACCAGTTTTTGGCGCAGCCTGGGCCTGCTTGCCAACACCTTTGCCATTGAGAGTTTCATGGATGAACTGGCCATAGCTGCCGGCAAAGACCCCGTGCAATTCCGTCTAGAGCACATCCAGGATGATGCACGTGGCGACAGACTCAAAGCCGTTATCCAGGCAGCCGCTGAACAAGGCGTCTGGCGTGATGGCGTTCATGACGGACGCGCCATGGGATTTGCAGCCTCTACCGATGCCAATACGCCAGTGGCCCACGTGGTTGAAGTGTCCGTTGAAGGGAAAGAGATCAAGGTACACAAAGTCACGTGTGCCATCGATCCTGGCCTGGCTGTTAATCCCGACCAGGTACGTGCCCAAAGCGAAGGCGCCATTATTATGGGCCTGAGTGGTACACTCTACGAAAAAATGGAAGTGCGAGATGGGGTACTGTATCCTACCATCTATGGACCATACAAAATGGCATTGATGCGGCACGTACCTAAAGACATAGACGTCGTGATTCTCGAAAACGCAGAGAAACCTGGCGCAGTAGGCGAACC
>JBCCIM010000209.1 GCA_039111535.1 Bacteroidota bacterium
CAGGGGAAAACCAAAACATAAAAAGCCCCTATTTCGTTTATAACACATTCTACTCAACGTTCCATGCGTTTTGGAGTACACTGTATTGTTTTGGTATTCAAACTTCTGGAAATAGTGAATACTTTGAAAAAACTATTGTAGAGAAATGTATTTATATTGAAACGACACGCATCCTGCGTATTGAAACAAAATACACTTCTCCTCAATTGTTATTTGAGAGTTTTCGCCAGATTAAAGAGTACTACAATTTTAGAATGTACTCCAAATCGCGGGGACAGGAGGTCAAAATAGGACGCAATCTAAGAACACTTTTATTCAGGAGTAGGTCTTACCTGTAAATCACACGCTAGACTATGCTATAGTCTAAGTTTAAAAAAGAACCTAAGTTATAAGAAACGTGGAATAGAGTTTCGCCGGCCGGGAGTTGCAGATGGCAACTTTTTTCTGGCGCGTACTTATTGATGTGATCCCAATTTAAAGGGTTTTAGTAAGTAGAACTTTTTATCCGAACCCATGAGCAAGCATTGTTACACCTCCATTTTCACCTTGCTGGTAGTCTTTGCCTTAACGCCGGCCAACCCGTTGTTGGCACAAGATGCCGACACCACCTCCTATGAGGCTGAGCGCCACGTAATCGAATCTGCCCTCGGCACGATGGTCAAAGTGATTCGGACCGCCACCTTCAGAGAAGGCAACAGCTCTGTTCAATCAGAACTACACGATCTTGCGGCACGGCTCAATGCAGTTAACCAGGCGTTGCCGGCGGTCTCGCTGACAGCCATGGCGCGCGCCAACACCATTGAAGATGCAGCACAAGGCGATCCAGACAACCCCCAGCCAACGTCAGTTTCAGACCTGAAGTCGCTGGAAAACGCACTGCTAGAACTTTCAGACCAGATTCGCGATATCCGCCGCACCCTCCAGGCTGAAAATGAAATGGACCTGGCTGCCCAGCTTGCACCAGTTGAAACAGGCATCGACAATGCGGTCGTGCAAACGCGCCGGCTCATCTTTGCAGATGAAAATGAGCCTGCAATCGCAGAAGCTGAAGTTGATCGGACCTCAAATGATCCCTGGCTCAAGCCCGGTGCCTATCGTAATGGCCGCAAGGTATCAACTGACGAGGATCGTGATATTATGGTAGCCGACATCCATGACGAAGTGATGGATGACGTGCGCTCCAGCATTGCTGAGGCCCGCGATGCTGTTGACGAAGCACGCTACGAGACCTCTTACACAACCTATCGCTACCGTCAGCGCCGTGCAGACTCTCCATTTGACGACTTTGACTACTCCGCTGCCTATGTCGGCGAGTTTTTCAACCGCTGGCCCTACCGCGAGACAGCGCTTTACCGCCCTATTCCTGCGATCCGTTACAACCGGGTAGAAGGCCTTGTGCTTGGCGCACGCCTGCTCCCGCTTGAATGGGGTGATTGGGAAAATGCCAAATTATACGGACAGGCAAGCTACGCGTTTGCCATGAAAGACGTCCGTTATGAACTCGGGGCAGAAGTGCGTCCTTTCCCGTACATGGATGATGACTTTGAATTCAAAATTGGCGTCTCTTACCGCGAAAATACAGCAACCAATGACATCTGGAAAGTCAACTGGGTAGAGAACAGCATCGCGGCCATGCTCTTCGAGTACGACTTCCTCGACTACTACAACGTGCAGGGCTTCTCAGCCTATGCAATCCAGCGGCTCTCTCCGTATGCACAAATCAGCGCCGGCTACCGGTCTGAAGAATATGGCAGCCTTGAAAACGAAGCCAATTGGTCGCTCTTTGGTGGCCGCGACTTCCGCTTCAACCCACTCGTAAGCGAAGGCCAGATGAACTCGGTTGTCGTAGCGTTTGAAGGCGGCCAGTTGTCAGGACTGCACAGTGTGCCCCGCGGTTCAGCTTTCCGATTCGATGCTGAGTTCGGCGAAGGCTTCGGCGGCGACTTTGATTTCTCTCGATTCCTTGGCGACGTTAGGTTCTATGTACCCTTTGGTTATGGCAGCAGCCTCGGCTTCCGCTTCCGTGGCGGCTATGCATCTGACGAAGCGCCAATCCAGAAAATGTTTACCTTGGGCGGTGTTGGCTCAGTACGGGCTTATCCACAGAATGCATTCTATGGCACGCGGATGCTCCTCGGAAACGTGGAGTACACCATCGCCAACATCTCACCGCTTGATGATATCTTCTCAGACGTCCAGGTGTTTGGATTTGGAGATGCCGGCTGGGTTAACAACAACGGCACGAACACGTTCGACATCGACGACCTCCTTCCTGCGGCCGGCTTAGGCCTAAGCTTTGCAGATCGGGCCGTCCGCCTCGAACTGGCCTGGCCGCTTAAAGAAATTGGTGGCGAAAAGGACCCAACCCTCTGGCTCCGCCTCTCCCCGACATTCTAGCGCTTCATAGCAAAGAAAAAACCGCATCAGACCAAGTCTCTGCTGCGGTTTTTTTGTTTTCCAGGCTTTCGGGGTCGCCATGCGTGTGGATTCCCGATCAATTTGGGAATGACGGACAAGCTTCTTATCTAAATCCCTGTTGAGCCAAATCCGCCGGCGCCGCGTTCGGTTTCGTCGAGACTGTTGCGCTCGTCCCATGCAACTTGCGCATGGGCAGCGATGACCATTTGCGCGATGCGCTCGCCGCGTTGGATAGCAAAAGCCTCTTTGCCATGATTGATCAGGATAACCTTGCACTCCCCGCGATAATCACTGTCGATGGTACCCGGGCTGTTCAGCACAGTGATTTTGTGTTTGACTGCAAGGCCACTGCGGGGGCGAACCTGGGCTTCGTAGCCCGGCGGAAGTGCAATTTGTAATCCGGTAGGGACCAGCACCACTTCACCTGGCCCAATCATCATGGGCTCAGCTTCGGGCACGGCTGCGCGCAAATCCATGCCGGCGCTCTGGGGTGTTGCATAAAACGGCAAATCAAGGCCCTCGGCGTGGGGCAGTCGCTTCAAAGGCACACGAATCGGCTCTTGCATCTCAATCAACTTCAATAATTAGCGTACAGATCAGGTATTGTCGAAAAATGGTTTCCAGACTTCGTCAGCCGGCTTTGGCGTTGCAAGGCTTACACCCACAAGCGTAAGAATAGACAGCAACACAGCCGGGTACGTGGCTTCTTGTAGAAACGGACTCCACGACGAGAAATAAGGCTGACTGGACAGATAGAAAGTCCAAATCAACGTGGTAAAGCTTCCCACAAGAATACTGGCAACGGCACCCTGCCACGTCGCACGTTTCCACAGGAATGCTGCCATCAAGGGTGGCGTGATTGCTGCGCCGTAAATCAGGTAGGCGGTGTATGCCGCATCCAGAATGGTTGGAAATTGCTCGACAAGCAAGTAAGCGATGAGTCCAAGACCAAGTACAAAAATGCGTCCGAGACGAACCACATTTTTTTCGCTCAAGTCAGGATTCACAAAACGCTGCCATACGTCGCGGGTCAGGTTTGTAGCCGGCACCAGCAGGAAGGAGTCTGCCGTTGAAACGATCACGGCCATCATGGTTGCAACCAGCACCATTCCGAGCACAAGGGGCAAGGCTTGCCCTGCGGCAGCCGGTATGATGTTCTCGGTGCCGGCGCGGCCTTCTTCAAACAGGTTGGTAATCAATCCCTGATCAACAGCAACACTACCAACCAATCCGAAGAACTGAAAACTGGTTTCCAGAATAACTACACCTATGACCCAGAAAAAGACGGCCTTTTGCGCCTGCCCGCTGTCCTCTGCGCTAAAAATACGCTGATACATATTGGCATCACCGAGCAGCAACAACATCGTCGGTATAAGGAACGAGAAGGCAATGATAGGCCCTGAATTTACATTTTCGCGTTCATCAGCCCAGTTACCAAAGACAGACCATTTGCCAGATTCCTCAGCGGCATTCATGACCACATCCAGTCCACCAACCTGATACAACAGAAAGCCAAGTCCAACCAGCACTCCACCGGTCATTAACACACCATTGACTACATCTGTGTAAACCACAGATAACATACCGGCAAGCACGGTGTAGAGAATCGCAAAGATCGCCGTAATCATGATGCCTTGTTCGATGGTAATCAAACCATCCGTCATGATTGCAATCACGCGCCCGCCCCCCTTAAACTGGTAAGAAACGATCGTGAGATAGGCAATAACAGTGATCAGGGTTGCTAACACACGCGACGCTTTTCCATAACGCGCCTCAAAGATGTCTGGAACGGTTACCTGTCCAAAATTCCTGATGCGCCGGGCGATAAAGTACACGATAACGATACCGGCCCATGCGCCGGCGCTGTACCAGAGGCTGGCGAGGCCGTTGCGGTATCCGAGGCCGGCACCGCCGAACAGCGAACCATTGCCCATCCAGGTAGCCAGCAGGGTGCCCACAAGAATGTACCAGGGCAAGGTGCGGCCGGCTACCATAAAGTCGTCACTGGAATTGACAACCTTGCTTTTATAGACGCCTACGCCCAACAAAGCGAACAAATAGACCAACGTAGCCAGGATATAGGGATTGCTAAACAGCTCCCCGAATAGTGTCATCATTTCCTGCATAAAAGACGTTTAATTCTCGGTGGGAATTTTTTCGCGCAATGGAAGGGCTTTTTTCACCAGAAGTGTGCAACCAATCGCGCAGCTCCGCTGTAATCTACAACCCAAAATTGAAATTGGTCATTTTGGGAGCCCAATTGGGATCATTACGATGCGGCAATCAGCACTAATTCTAACAGTTCTGAATGCTAATAGCCAGATATAGGCACTAAATTCTTAAAGCGTCTGGATTCGTGAAGTATGCCTATAAGCCGGCCGCGTTTTGAATCCCGCAACGTCAATCAAATAAAATGTCAGAACAACAAACTTTACGACTGATATCGGAAGTCGACGAACACGGACAGCGCACCAACAACTGCGGCGAGTTACGCGAAGCAAACGTTAATGAAAATGTTACCCTCAAAGGCTGGGTTGATACCCGCCGGGATTTGGGCGGCGTTATTTTCATCGATTTGCGCGATCGCCACGGGCTTACACAAATCGTATTTTCACCGCAGGATAATGAAAATGCGCACGTAAAAGCCGAGAATTTGCGCACCGAAGACGTGATTTCTATTGAAGGTGTTGTTCGGCCGCGTTCTAAAGAAACGGTAAACGCCAAACTACCAACCGGCGCTATTGAGATCAGTGTACAGAGCCTGTTCATCCTGAACACGTCACAGCCAGTACCTTTTCCTGTTTCATCACACGAAGAAAAGCGCAAACTGGCCAACGAAGAATTACGCCTGCGGTATCGCTATCTAGACCTCCGCCGGCCGGAGTTGCTGGAAAAGCTTGTGATGCGGCATAAAATTTACCAGACCACGCGCAGCGTATTTGTTAAAAATAATTTCCTGGAAGTAGAAACGCCGGTCCTGATGAAATCGACGCCTGAAGGCGCGCGCGACTTTCTGGTCCCCAGTCGTGTTCATCCTGGAGAGTTCTATGCCCTGCCCCAGTCTCCGCAGACGTACAAGCAAATTCTGATGATAGCCGGCTTTGACCGCTATTTCCAGATTGTAAAGTGCTTCCGCGATGAAGACCTGCGTGCAGACCGGCAACCTGAGTTTACACAGGTGGATGTTGAAATTTCGTTTGCTACGGAAGAGTTGATCTACGGCTTGATGGAAGAACTTATGACTTCCCTCTTCAAAGAGATCAAAGGCATCGACCTGCCAACGCCGTTCCCGCGCGTGTCGTACGCTGAGGCTATCCATCGATACGGCAGCGACAAACCAGATTTGCGGTTTGGCCTCGAAATCAACGACATCAGTAGCGCCTTTGAAGGATCGGGCTTCCGCGTATTTGACAACCTGCTTGAATCTGGCGGTAAAATTGTAGCCGTGAAAGTGCCAGGCGAAGGAGACCGTGGTCGCGGTGCGATGGACCGCCTCGATAAAGACATCGTACGTAAACGCATTGGTGCCGGCGGCCTTGTTTATTTCAAGCTACCGTCAGACGGTTCAGCAACATTCTCCTCTGTGAAAGCAGAAGTACTACCTTCGGCTTTTGTAGATAAAGCTATTGCGCAGATGGATGCCAAAGCAGGCGATCTGGTGCTTGTACTTGCCGGCAAAAATCCAGAAGTGTTTGAACAGATGGGTACGCTCCGTCTGCACATGGCAAAAGAACTCAACCTGATTCCTGAAGGGGGAGATGGCCCCTGGAATTTCCTGTGGGTTACCGACTTCCCATTGCTCGATTGGGACGAAGATGGACAGCGTTTCCACGCCATGCACCATCCGTTTACATCACCGCTGCCAGCAGATTTCGACAAAATGTTCGATGATCCTGGATCCGTACGTGCCCGTGCATATGACCTCGTGCTGAATGGCTACGAAATTGGTGGTGGATCTATCAGGATTCATAGCCGGGAAATTCAGAACCAGATGTTCAAGCTGCTCGATATCCAGGCTGAAGAAGCAAGCCGGCGTTTTGGCTTTCTTCTCGAAGCACTGGAGTACGGCGCGCCACCACACGGCGGCATCGCACTGGGCCTCGACCGCATTGCCATGTTGATGTCTGGCACGGAAAATATCCGCGACGTGATTGCGTTCCCCAAAACCCAGTCAGCGCAAGAGTTGATGGTATCATCACCTGATATCGTAGACGACCATCAGCTCAATGACTTGCATATTCGGGTACAGTTGCCAGAATCTGAAGACTAAACGCTGACCTCGCAGTTTTTACAAAAGTCCCCTCTTTCTTATTGAAGGAGGGGACTTTTTATGGCTAGCATTTTCGCCCAAGCTACTTCATCAACGTAACACTTCGGGCCGATTTAAAATGCTCGCCGGCAGCCTGGATAATATAAATCCCACTGGGTAGCGTACTGCCATCCAGCGTGAACTGATGCGAATACTCCGCAGGCAAAATCCCATCAGCTAGCACCTGTACGCGCGCGCCAACGAGGTTATACACAGATACAATGACGTGCTGCGCTCTGGCGAGGGTCAACGTAAACTGCGTTTGCGGATTGAACGGGTTTGGGTAAGGCGCCCCGAAATGAAACGCGCCATCAATGTCGATATAGACTTGCTGTTCGAGGCTATATGCAAACGTCCCGTCAAAGTCGATTTGTTTTAGCCGAAAGGTGTGCCAACCAGGCGAAAATCCATCTGCAGAGAAGTTGTAGGTTGCTGCATCCAGGGTTGTCCCGTGGCCATGCACAAAACCAAGCGAGGTAAATCCGTGGCCTCCATGGTATTCAACCTCAAAGCCGGCATTGTTCGTTTCGCTTGCAGTACGCCAGGACAGTAGTACTTTGTCATCGGTAGCGGTTGCCTCAAAGGCGACAAGGTCTACCGGAAGCTGGGTTGCCTGCAGTGCCAGGTCTACCTGAATCCGGGCCGTAGTGACGTCATTACGGTCGTCAGTGATCTGAAAGCCGGTGTTGGCAAAGGTCGCGAGCAGGGTTTCAATTGTCGCATCAGGATTGGCGGCTTTCAAAATTGCCCAGGCACCAGCCACATGAGGTGCTGAAAAGGAGGTACCAGCGCTGCTTGCAAACCCCCCACCAGGGATGGAAGTTGTGATATCTTGTCCGGGTGCAAGAAAATCCAGAAACGTAGCGCTGCTTGAAAAACTGGCAATGTCGTCTCCCATGGTTGTTGCACCAACACTGATAGCATTTGAGAGGCAGGCAGGTGATACCAGTCCATCAGACAAGCCACTGTTGCCGGCTGCAGCAATTACAGCAATGCCTTCGTCATGCAGCATATCAATCAGGATGCGCATGGCCGGATTTACTTCTTCGCAGGTGGCGACATCTGTATAGTGTCCGCCCCCCAGACTCAAGTTGACAGCAGCGATGTTGAGCGAATCTCGCTGCTGGTAGATGTAATCGAGTGCAGCAACCTGATCGGATACCCAGGAACGGACGCAGGGCGCATCGCCGCAATAGTTCTCGAACCGCGAGAAAACTTGTAGGGCGAGAATGTCGGCATCTCTTGCAACCCCTGAAAAATCATCAGAACGGCCGGCAACAATGCCGGCAACGCGCGTACCGTGGCTACACCCTTCGATCGCCGGATCACAATTGGTTGCAACGCCGGCGCCATAGGCACGCTCCTCATCACCGGGACACAGACTCACAGAGACAAAGTTGCTGCTTGTGCTTTCATAGCTGGAAGAGAAGCAAGCTTCACCAGCCAGTTTTCCATCCAGGAAGGGATGGTTACCGTCTACGCCAGAATCGACAACGGCAACCACTTGTCCGGCACCTGAACCGCCATACGCCCAGGCAGCCGCAGCACCAATCGCCGCTGTACTCTCTTCAAGCAATACCCCGTAGTGCTCGTCTTCCTGTACAAAGCCAATATTGGGGAATGTAAGCAGTTGTTGCAGTGCGTCCGGTGTAGCGTGGACAGCTAGAAATGGGATCTGTTGATAGAGGCGCACATGGGTCAATCCGTCTACAGCGTCGAGTACGGCTTGTTGTGATTGGGCGATGGCAGCGGTGTGATACGCCTTGCCGGCATTACCTCGTTGCAATTGAACAATGAGAGGCACAGTACCTTGTGTACGTGCTTTTTCCAACAAGGCAGCGTGTCGCTGCTGTGTGGGTAAGGTATTGATAGCGGGTAGCGCGGGCTGAGCGAAGCTGACAGGAATGTTACACAGAGACAGGGCAACACCTGCAAAAGCCCACAAAAGGGGGATTCGCATCCGAATATCGGGTTACTTCCAGAAATCCAATCGGGATGCGTAGGGCTGGCGTTTGCTTTGGGTGTCGGGGTGGTGATGGACAGGAAAGTCAGCCGGCACATCCTTTCAGAAGCATCGACTTCGATGGCAGACACTTAATTCTGACCGAGCGACTGGTCGGCAAAATAGCAGGTACAAAAAAAGCCCGGTCTCCAGTGGGACCGGGCTTGCTTACTGATCAGGGAATGTCAATTATTCCCAAAGCTTGCTGTGCAGGAATTACTTCAGCAACGTCACCGTCTGTGACTGGTTGAAGAACTCTCCTACTGCACGGATGAAGTAGCGACCGCTAGGCAGATTGCTGGCTTCAAACGTAAACTGGTGTGCTTCGCTTGGCGACAGGGCACCCTGGTGCAGGGTCTGTACGTGGCGGCCAAGCATATCGTATACGGCAATGTTCACATCCTGCTCACGCGCAATAGTCATGGTGAACTGCGTCGTTGGGTTGAATGGATCAGGATAGGGCTTCTGCATTTCAGCAGCACCTACAAGTGCGATATTGGCAGAAACGGCGTCGCTATAGGCAAAGGTGCCGTCGAAGTCGATCTGCTTCAAGCGGAAATTGTGATTGCCGGAAGCGAGGTCACGCGTCCGGAAGGTGTAGCGCTGTCTTTCGGTGGTTGTACCGCGACCGGCAACAAAACCGATGTTGGTATACGCACCGTCTACATACTGCTGTACTTCAAAGCCGGCGTTGTTCGTTTCACTGGCAGTTTCCCAGTGCAACACAGCGCGGCGATCCTGAACGAGCGACGTGAAAGACGTAAGTTCAACAGGCAACAACCCTGGAGGAATGTCCTGGTACTGCACGGTCATGGTGAACTTCGTATCAGCGAGGTCGCCAAAGGAGTTGTTTTCGAACGTGAAAGAACCTGTGTTGGTCATGGTTACAACCGTTTCCGCATCAGCGTTGACCAGAATTACTGTAACCCAACTTTCGAGGTCCCAGTTAACCGTCATTACGTTGGTAACGTCACCCTCATCTTTTTTAATCTCAAGGATATGCGTTTTAGTGAGATTTTTGTCTGCTGCTTCACCGCCACGGATATCACGTTCTGTATATTCGTTATCAGATGAACGCTGGAAACGAGCTTCAACACCTACACTCCAGGGCGGCATGCTTACACTCTCACCCAGTGCCGCTTCACTGTCGTAAGCATCTGATGCGCGGACATCCAGACCAAAAAACACCTGGTCTGATTTGCCGGCAGAATTGAAAGTTAAGCTAAATTCAATCTGTGGTGTTGGGCCAGGCTGCGCTGCTGCCAGCTGAACTGTGAAGAACGCGATTAGGCAAAAAGATAGAAATCTTGACATGGTTGTGAATCGATTTCGATGAAACATCGAGCGCTTTGTGAATGAAGTTGCGTATTGAGATTGGTGAGGATATATCGTGCGCAGAATTTGAGGCTTAACCAGCAAAGGGGTCGGTTTGCTTATCGTTAAACCTTTTTTGAATAATGAACAATCAACTCTGTGCTCGAATACAGAAAGTACAAACAATTACAGGCGAAGCTATGGTGTTTTCGCTCACAGGCGCGGGTGTTTTTACGCACGAACGCCATAGGTTTTAACGCACGGAATCCGGCGCTTTTAACACGAACAACACACTACATTCCAGCAAACAACTGTGGAACGACTACTTCTCAATATTTCCCCCACGCAAATCAATTGGGCTGCCTGGGAATCGCTGATCGAAGGAAATGGCATTACAATTGACCGCCCCTTCGCCTCACTCCATCCTTCCCATGAAACGATCATCTATCCGATAGACTATGGGTACGTAAATGATACGTTGAGCACGGATGGTGAAGAGGTGGATATCTTCTGTGGCTCAGCCAACAATAAACTCGTTGCAATCATCCAGACTGCGGATTTCAGGAAGGGTGACCGTGAGATCAAACTGCTCTATAATTGCACGCCGGCGGAAATCTATCTCGTTAACGGCTTCATTAATTACGCCCCCGAATTGATGAAAGGCCGGCTTACCATGCGGCAACCGATGCGGGAGTTGTGGTGAGGAGTGAGGAGTGAGGAGTGAGGAGTGAGGAGTGAGGAGTGAGGAGTGAGGAGTGAGGAGTGAGGAGTGAGGAGTGATTGAATTTTCCTTCGATATTCAGTGTTCCTTGTTCGGTGTTCGATATTCAAAGCCCTGCCTGGCCAGATCCTTCGCGCGGCTCAGGATGACGCTGTGGTAGCCGTAGTCCAATCCGTTCATTTTGCCCTAAAGAATCGACTTTTAGCCTTAATATGAAATTCCTGTAAGGCAATAGAACCAAACCAGAATTAGGGCGTTTTACGCAC